>DATFQO010000069.1:0-25616 GCA_035264245.1 Solirubrobacterales bacterium | reverse complement strand
CCAGCGCCTGCTCTGCCCGGGCTCGCAGCCCGTCCTGCTCGTAGTCTTCGACGGTCAAGTCCCAGCAGCTTACTTGGGTTGATTAAGCCCTTGTTGGGAGCCGCCGATCGCGTTGCGGACGACCGTACTAGTGGGTAGCTTCCAGCAACTTGCCCAGGGAGGGGTATCCGAGCGTGGGCAGGGTCGATTAGGGATGAGAACCAAGTTCGCACTTTTACTAGCCATCGCCAGTTTTCTGGCGGTGACCGCGCTGGGCACGGCCCTGGCGGGCGCCGACCCGCTCTCTGAAAGCGACGCCGTCGACCCGACGACGACCACCGCCGTTCCTTCTCTGCAGGCCCCCGCCTGCGCCAACGGCGTCGATGACGACGGCGACGGCCTCGCCGACGAAGAAGACGCCGACTGCGAATCCGCGGAGGACACGAGCGAGGCTGCTTCCGCCCCCGCCCCCGCGAGCGAAGAAGCAGCGCCGATCCCCGCCCCCTCCCCCGCTCCTCCTTCCCCCCCGGCACCAGACAAGACCGACATCAAGGAAGGCTCCGCGATCGACGGTGGCGACACCGGTAAGGGCGGCGTCTCCCGCAACGACGCTCTCGGCGACGCCAGCGGCGGCGGCAGCACCGGCGCCGTCACCGCCCCGAGCGCCAACGGCGGCGGCGACCAGCCGGCGCCGAAGGGCCCGGACGGCGGCGCCGCGTACAACCCCGGCGGCGCCCCCACGGTCGCCAACCCGACGACGACGATCGCGCCCTTCGGGCCGGCCCCGATCGGCGTCCCCAACTTCGTCATCGACAGCTTCGAAATCCCGCCTTTCCTGCTGCCGATCTACCAGGCCTGCGGCACCGAATACGGCGTCCCCTGGGAGGTCCTCGCCTCGATCAACAAAATCGAGACCGGGTTCGGGACCAACCTCAACGTCTCCAGCGCCGGCGCCCTCGGCTGGATGCAGTTCCTGCCCTCCAGCTGGGAAGCCTTCGGCCTCGACGCCAACGGCGACGGCAGGAAAGACCCCTACAACCCGGTCGACGCGATCTGCGCCGCCGCCCACTACCTGAAGCTCGCCGGCGGCAACGACAACCTCTACCAGGCGATCTTCGCCTACAACCACGCCGACTGGTACGTGCAGGAGGTGCTCCTCTACGCCCGCGCCTACGGCCGCCTGCCCTCCGACCTGGTCGGCTCGCTGACCGGCCTCACCGAGGGCGCCCACTTCCCGATCGCCGCCGACGCCCGCTACGCCGACGACGTCGCCGCCCGGGCAGCGTTGAAGAAGGGCGAAAGCCCCGACTACGGCAACGCCGCCGAAGTCATCTCCTCCTCCCCTACCCCGCGCGGGATCAACATCTTCAGCAAGGAGGGAGCGCCGGTCGTCGCCGTCAACGACGGGGTGATCCGCAAGCTCGGCAGCTCCGAGCGGCTCGGCAACTTCGTCGTCCTCGAAGACACCTACGGCAACCGCTACACCTATGCCGAGCTCGGCAACCTGGTCCGCGACCACCGGCTGGTGGTGATGCCGACCGGCCAGGAGAAGCGGGTGCCGGTCGAAAGCCAGAACCTGCGTCCGCGGCTGCGGGCGCTGCCCGGGCGAGCCGGGGGCGAGGCTCAGGACAGCGAGGCGACCGAGGCCGCGGTCGCCGCCAGCGGCGAAGGCTCGCTGCGGGTCGGCTCGAAGGTGATCGCCGGCACGGTCCTCGCCCGCGTCGCCGAGGGCGGCGGGGGGATCGACTCCCACATCAACTTCTCGATCCGCCCGGCCGGCAAAGGCGCGCCGCGGATCGACCCGAAGCCGATCCTCGACGGCTGGAAGCTGCTCGAGGCGACCGCGATCTACCGCGCCAAGGGCAAGAGCCCGTTCGCGGAGCTGAGCGGCGCCGGCGTCCTGCTGCTCTCCAAGGAGGCGCTGCAGAAACGGGTCCTTGCAGACAAGGACCTGGAAATCTACGAATGCGGTCGCGAAGACATCGCCGGCGGCCGCATCGACCGGCGCATCCTGGCGATGCTCGAGTACCTCGGCACGCGGGGCTTCAAGCTCTCGATCACCTCGCTCGAGTGCGGCCACGGGGTCCTGACCACCTCGGGCAACGTCTCCGAGCACACCACCGGCACCGCGGTCGACATCGCCGTGATCAATGGCATCCCGGTGACCGGCAACCAGGGCGCGGGGACCCCCGCCGACGAACTGATCCACGAAGTCCTGCGCCTGCAGGGCACGATGCACCCTCACCAGGTGATCTCGCTCGAGGACCTGCCGGGTGAAACCAGCTTCGCGATGGCCGACCATTACGACCACGTCCACGTCGGCTACCACCCGACCGCGGGCGGCAACGAAGCCCGCTTTGCGGCCCTGCTGAAACCGGACCAGTGGCAGCGCCTGATCAGCCGCCTCGGCGAGATCGAAAACCCTGATGTGCCGGTCCATCCCTCCAAGTACGCGCTGCCCGACACCACCAACGGCGGTCTCTCCGCCGGTGGTGACTGACCCTGTTCGGGTTCGTCCAACTCGACTTCGCGGGAGCACTGCCGCTCGCCGACGGGCGCTATCTGGCGCGAGCGCTCTACGAGGAGGCCGCCGAGAGCGTCCTGGTCCTGCAGCGGATCGGCGCCCCAGCGGCGGGCGGTCGCCGGCGGCGCCGGGCACGCAAGGCGGAGGAGGACGCGGCGCCGCTGGCGCTGACCCGGGCCACCGCGATCCGCGCCTTCGCCCGCTTCGAGGACGAGGCCGCGGCTGCCCGCTGGCTCGACGAGGCCTGCGAGGCGGAGGACACGGTCGACGTCCTGGTCGACGAGGCCCTCGCCCTCCTCAACCGCGCCCTCCACGCGCAGGCGGTCGCCAGCGCCAATCCGAGCTCACGCGCCGACCTCGACGCGGAGGCGGCCGAGAGGATCCTGATCGGCTACGGCAGCGGCGAGGAAACCGCCGCGGGCCGCTTCCGCGACGCCCGCCAGGTGGATGTGGCCCCCCGGACCTCGTCCCGCCGGCGCCGCCGCGAGGAGGAGCTGCGGCCACAGGAACGGGTGGCGGCGATGCTCGGCGGCCGCGAAAGCGCCGACGCCTGCGAGACCCTGCTGCTGCGCGCCCGCGCCGACCTCGACGCCGGCCGCGATCGCGAGGCGGCACTGCAGCTGCGGGTGGCCCTGGAGGCGCTGCTGGCCGAGCTGAAGGGTGCCCTCGCCGATCCGGGCCACGAGGAGGACATGGCGACCCTGAGCGAGCGCCGCTCCGAGGTGGGCTCCGCGGCAAACGCGGCCCTCCAGGGCGAGCTGACCGGGGAGCAGCGCCAGCAGGTCGAGGATCTGATCGCGATCTCCGAGCGCGTCCTCCGCCGTCGCCGCGTCCTCCGCGGCTGACGAGCAGCTCAGCCCTGTCTAACCCTCCAGTTGAGGTTTAGATGTTCAGGTGCAGTGAGACGATCTCGTCGAGCAGTGACTCGGCCAGGTGATGGGCCTCCTCCAGCTCGATTCCCTCGATCGACGGCACGCCGATCACCGTCAGGCCGGCCGCCTTCGCGGCCGCCACTCCCGTCGGCGAATCCTCCAGGGCGACGACGAAGGGTCCCGGCTCGACCCCGAGGCGGCGGCAGGCCTCTAGATAGGGGTCCGGGGCCGGCTTCGGCGCCGCCACTTCATGGGCGCTGAGGACGACGTCGAAATGCCCCTCGAAGCCGACGATCTCGATCGAGCGCTGGACGAAGCGCAGCGGCGAGTTGGAGACCAGGCCGATCGGCGTCCCCCGCTCGCGCAGGCGCTCGAGCAGCTCGCGGGCGCCGATCATCGCCTCCACGCCGTGCTCGAGCTCGGCGACGACCAGCGCGTTCAGCTCCTCGATCAGCCCCGCCGCCCGGCCGGGCTCCCCCAGCCGCTTTTCCAGCACCCCGCCGGCGATCTCGGCCGAGGTGCCGACCAGCACCCGCTTGTCGGCCGGGGTGAACTCGGTCCCGCGCCGCTCGAAGAGGTCTTCCTCGGCCCGGGTCCAGACCGACTCGGTGTCGAGCAGGAGGCCGTCGTTGTCGAAGACGACCGCGTCGGGGTTGCTGCCCATCAGCCGAGCGCCGCCATCAGCGCCTCGAGTTCGGCGTCGACCTCGCCACCGAGCTTCACCTCGGCATCGCCGTCGTATGGGGTCTCGCCCTTGGTGACGATCGCCAGCCGCCCGCCGTGGCCGAGGGTCAGCCGCGGCAGCCCGGCGACCGGATGCACCGCCAGCGAGGAGCCGACGCAGAGCATCAGGTCGGCGCCTTCGGCCAGCTCCGTCGCCCGCTCGATCGCCTCCAGCGGCAGCATCTCGCCGAAGAGGACGACGTCTGGTTTGACCGCGCCGCCGCATTCGGCGCAGAGCGCCACCCCGCGCGCGTCGAAGAGAGCGTCCATCCGCTCCAGTCCGAAGGACGCGCCGCAGTCCGTGCAGGAGGAGGACTCGATCGATCCATGCACCTCGATCACGTTCTCCGAGCCCGCCGCCCGGTGCAGGCGGTCGATGTTCTGGGTGATCACCCCCTCGATCAGGCCCTGCCGCTCGAGCTCGGCCAGCGCCGCGTGCGCCCGGTTGGGCTCCCTGTCGGCGAGCGATTCGAACCGCGGGCGGTAATAGGACCAGAAGCGCTCCGGCTCGCGCTCGAAGACGTCGATGTGGGCGACCTCCATCGGGTCGACCACCGCCCAGAGACCAGTTCCTGGGGTGCGGAAGTCCGGGATCCCCGAGGGGACCGAGACCCCCGCCCCGGTCAGCGCGACGGCGCGGCGCGACCGGCCGAGCAGCTCGGCCAGTCGCTCCACCTCGCGCGTCGTTACCTGCCGCTCCACTTCGGGCTGCGCTTGCCGAGGAAGGCGCCGATGCCCTCCTTCGCGTCCTCGCTGCCGAAGGCGGCGGCGAAGCCCTGCTTCTCGGCCTCGATGCCGGCGTCGATTTCGCCCTTGTGGGAGACCGACTTGATCTGCTCGACCGCGACCGGCGCCTGCGCGGCCAGCTTGCGGCCCCACATCAGCGCCGTCTCGAACAGCTCGTGATCGGGGACGACGCGGTTGACGAGACCCAGCTCCACCGCCTCCTCGGAGAGGATCGCGTCGCCGACCAGGTTCATCTCCAGCGCCTTGTTCGGGCCGACCAGGCGGGCCAGCCGCTGGGTGCCGCCGAAGCCGGGGATGATCCCCAGCTTCACCTCGGGCTGGCCGAAGACGGCGGCCTCGGCGGCGATCCGCACGTCGCAGGCCATCGCCAGCTCGCAGCCACCGCCGAAGGCGATCGAGTTGACCGCCGCGATCGTCGCGATTCGGGCCTGGCCGAAGTCGCGGAAGAGCGCGTGCGCCTTGTTGATCAGCTCGGCGCCGCTGGCCTCGTCGAGGGTCGTGAACGCCTTGATATCGGCGCCGGCCGAGAAGACGACCGGAACCGAGGAGGCGATCACCATCGCGCCGACCTCGCCGCCGTCCTTGAGCCGGTTCCAGACCGTCTCCAGGTCCTCGACCACCTGCGGCGAGATCGAGTTCATCGGCAGGTTGGCGAGCCAGGCGATCGCGACCCCCTCGCGGGTCTCGACCTTGACCGTCTCGCTCTGCTCGCCCTCGTCGGCCTGCGGGTAGGGGTAGAAGCCCTGTCCCGTGCTCAGCCCGTGGCGGCCCTGGGCGACGAGGCGCTTCAGGGTCACCGGCGGCTCGAAGCGGTCGCCGTGCTTCTCCTGCAGTTGCTCCATCGTCTCCAGCACCTTGTCGAGGCCCTCGACGTCGGCTTTCCAGAACGGCGGCAGCAGGCCTTTGCGTGGGTCGAGCCCGGCGCCGGCCATCATCCCGAGGTCGATGTCGCGGACCGAGCAGACGCCTTCCTCGACCAGCAGGCATGCCTCGATCAGCGCCCGGCAGCTGAACATCGCCACCAGCTCCTCGGCGTCGGGCTCGCCGTCGCCGGGGATGTTCTGCTCGCCGTCCTTGAAGAACCCCTCGCCGCCAGTCTTGGCGCCGAGCTTCCTCTCCGCGACCAGCCCCTGCAGCCCCTTGTGGACGTAGAAGCTCTCGCCGTAGGCGTCGTTGAGGTGCTCGGCGACGTGGAGGACGGTGTCGAGGCCGAGCAGGTCGGTGAGGAAGAAGGGGCCCATCGGGGCCAATTTCGCCCCCGCGATCGCCTCGTCGATCGCCTTGATCGAGAGCCCTTGCTCCTCCTGGGCACGCCAGATCTCGCCCATCGTCGCCATCAGGACTTTGTTGACGACGAAGCCGGGCACCTCGCCGCAGACGATCGGCTGCTTCTTGATCGCCTGGGCGAAGTTATAGGCGGCGGTCGTGGTCTCCTGCGAGGTGTCCTCGCCGACGATCACCTCGACCAGCGGCATGATCGAGGCCGGGTAGAAGAAGTGGAAGCCGACGACCTTGTCGGGACGCAGCGTCGTCTCCCCCATCTCGGTGATCGAGAGCGAGGAGGTGTTGGAGGAGAGGATCGCGTGGCCGGGGGTGGCCGCATCGATCTCGCGGAACACCGCCTGCTTGATCTCCATCTTCTCCGGCACCGCCTCGATCACGAAGTCGACGTCGCCGAACTCCTCGTAGCTGGTGGTGCCGATCACGTTCCCCATCACCTCGGCGAGCCGGGCGTCGGCCTGCTCCTGGGTCAGCTTCTCCTTCTTGACCAGGCGAGCGAGCTGACCCTCGGTGACGGCGCGGGCCTTGTCGAGGGCGGCGTCGACGAACTTCTGGTCGATGTCCTTGACGACGACGGGGATGTCGGCGGCGGCGATCGCCTGCGCGATCTCCCCGCCCATGGTGCCGCCGCCGACGACGGCGGCCTTGGAGACGAACATTGGCTGAGGTTTCCTCCGGTATTCGGCTTGTGGAGCGGCGCGGGCCGCGGGAACCGCAGGCTATAGATAAGCCTGCGGCTCCCGCTCGTCGGTCTCCTCGCGGGGCTCCTCGCCTTCCTCCTTGGGCAGGAACCGCTGGTAGGCGAAGGCGCCGCCCAGCAGCAGCAGCCCAAGGGCGACGAACGAAAGTGCCCGGGCGAGCTCTTCCAGCTCGGAGAGGTCGTAGGTCCAGACCTTGGCGATCGCGACCATCAGCAGGGCGAGGCCGCCGAGGCGGGCTTTCGGCGCGCGCCGCACCATGCCCCAGATGACCGAGACGAGCCCCGTAGCGGTCCAGAATGCCGAGAGCCAGGCCTGGCCGATCTCGCGAGCTTCGCCGCTGACGTTGTCGCCGATCAGGTCGATGATCGCCACCGAGCCGAGGTAGACGAACCCGCCGGCGCCGATGAAGCCCATCACCGTCGCGACCCGCGGCTCGATCTCGCGACCCCAGTGCCAGCAGGCAAGAGCGGCGCCCGCGCAGCAGGCGATCGCCACCAGGGCGGCGCCGAGCTCGTCGACGCCCTCGACTATCGCGTAAGGGGGCGCCTCGACGACCAGCGTGTGCGCGACCGCGAGGCCAACGAAGCCGAGCGCCCCGATCAGCAGACGCTGCCCGTCGGAGAGCGTCGCCGACGGCGTGCGATCGACCCGCGTCGCCAGGTAGGCGAGCGCCGCGGCCATCGCCGCCCAGGCGGCCACCAGCGTCGGGCCGTCGAAGGCGTTGGCCAGCCCGAAGGTCGAAAGCCCGATCCCGCCGCCGATCAGCAGCGACCCGATTTCGCGGTGGACCCCGAAGCGGATCGCGGCGCCTCCGAGCAGGAGGTGGACGGCGGCGAAGCCGAAGATCCAGGCGTCCAGGGCGACCGAATCGTCGCCGATGACGATGCCACCGGCGATGACCACCAACACGCTGCTGCAGAGAAGCAGAAGCCAGGAGGAGACCGGAAGCCGTTCTTCCCCGCGGGTCCTCAGCTCATAGCCGAAGGCGGCGGCGGCGTAGAGGACCCAGAACCCGACCAGCACCGCGAGCATGAGCGGGACGGACCGAGTGGGATCGATCGACCCCTCGAAGGAGATGAAGCCTTCCTCGTAGAGCCAGGAGACCAGCTGCGGTGCCGAGACAGCGAAGGCGCCAAGCGCCAGCCAGTCCCAGCGCTGCCAGAGCAGGACGCCGACGCTGGCGGCGAGCGCGAGGGCGACGAAGGCGATCGAGGCGCCGTCCGTTCCCGTCCCGACAAGCATCGGCGCCGCCAAGGCTCCCAGCATCCCGACGCTCCCGACCAGCATCGAGGACCATCGCACGGCGATGAAGACACCGAGGACGCCGATCAGCGCCGCGGCCTCGAGGCCGATCACCGGTGAGACCAGCTCATATGCCTGGGTCGCCACCACCGCGGTCGCGAATAAGCCCGGGATCGCGACGGCGACCGCGATGCGGGCCGCCTCGAGGCGCCCCTTCCTTTCGTGCAGCCAGACGCCGATCGCCAGCAGCAACAGAGAGCCGAATCCGGCCATCAGGGTGCGGACCTCCTCGGTGAACCAGCTGCTGTCCACCGCGCTGCGCATCAAGAAGACGATTCCGAGCAGGGTCGCAAAGCCGCCGATCCAGGCCAGGACGCGCCCACCGAAGAGACGCTCGAACTCGATTCGGGACATCGGGTTCATCGGCGGTGGCGGTGAGGCCATCTCCCGCCGCGGCTGTTCGTGGCGGGGGCGAAAGGCCGGCGGCACGTACGGCGCGTCGCCCTTTTTGCTGTCGAATCTGTCGTCGTTCATCAGGTTGCCTCCATTGCTTATTGACCAAGGGTCAACAACCGTAGCAATCTTGTCAACCATCGGTCAGCAAGCCGTTACACTTGTTCCGGTGAGCGAGCCCTCCTACCGCCGCATGGACGTCGACGAGCGCCGCCAACAGCTGCTGGAGCGCGGCGCCGAGCTCTTCACGAGCCACGCCTACGACGAGCTCTCGATGAACAAGATCGCCGCCGAGGTGGGCATCTCGAAGGCGCTGCTCTACCACTACTTCCCCAGCAAGCAGGCATTTTTCGAGGAGACGCTGAGTGCCTGGGCACAGCAGTTGCGGGAACGAACGGCACCCGACCCCGAGCTGCCGCCGGTCGAGCAACTGACCGCCAGCCTCGATGCCTTCCTGGGGATGATCGAGGAAAACGCGGCCGCCTACCGCAACTTGATGCAGAGCGCCACCGGCGTTGCCGAGATCCGCGACCTGGTCGAAGAGGTGCGGCGGGTGACGGCGGAGCGGATCCTCGCCGGCCTCTATCCCGACGACCCGCCGCCGAAGGCCCGCACCGCCGTCAGCGGCTGGCTCTGGTTCATGGACGGGGCCTGCCTCAACTGGATCGAGCACCGCGACATCGAGCGCGGGGAGCTGCGCGACCTTCTGCTCGGCGTCCTGATGGGGGCGCTGGTCGCCGCCGATGCGCTCCCGGACCTCTCTCAAGCCTCCTAAGCGCGCTGCCGATAAACGGGGGAGTGCGCAGGGGCTTCTCAATTCTTCTCGCGGGGGCGATCGTCGCGGTGCTGACGATCGGCCTCTGCTCCAGTGCGGTGGCGGCCACGCCCACCGCACGGCTGCTGCGCGACGGGCGTGCCGTCGCCCCACCCTCGTCCCCGCCGGCGGCGGAGGCGGCAGCTGGGTGCGAATCTACGCCAACAGGGAACACGTCTTCGCGGTGATCGCCGGCCTGCGCTGGGACACCTCCTACAGCGAAGACGGCGACCGCACCGGCCCCGGCTGGAGTGAGGAGATGCGCCCCGGCGGCGGCTTCCGCCTGCGTCATCCCCTCGGCCTGCTGCAGGCCGCCCCGCCCTCCTAGCCTGTCTAGGCTCGCGCTATGCGCGACCGACTGCTGGAGTTCGAGTTGGCGCTCGACCACCGGGCGAACGAGCGGGTGATCGAGTACGAGTGGGGACGGGCCTTCCTCTCCCCCGGCCTGCCGCTGGCCTGGGACGCCAACTGGGCCCTGATCGAGCGCCCGGGGATGATGGCGATAGAGGTCATCGCCGCCGCGGACGAGAGTCTGGCGGCCTACGCACACCGTGCCGTCGCGATCAAGGACGAAACCGAGGGCGAGCGACTTTCGCGGGAGCTGGCGGCGCTGCCGGGGTGGGAAGCGGAGAGGAACCTCTACATGCTCCTGCGCGGCAAATCCGAAGCGCAGCCGGGCACCGACGTCCTCGAGACGCCCCTCAGCGGCTGCGAAGACCTGCGCCGGCAGCTGATCCGCGGCGAGTTCCCAGCCGACCTCCAAGACCTCGAGGAGACCGCCGACCAGCTGCTGGAGATGGGCCGACGCACCGGCGAGGCCGGCGGCGACCGCTGGTTCGTCGCGCCCCGGGAGCAACCCGCCGCGGCCTGCTGCCTGCTCTCCGGCGGAGAGATCGGTCAGGTCGAGGACGTCGGCACCCTGGCCTCGGCGCGCGGGCAGGGGCTGGCGCAGAAGGTGATCCTGGCCGCCGTCGCGGCTTCGCGCGAGGCCGGCCATCGCCACACCTTCATCGTCGCCGACGCCGATGACTGGCCGCGGCTGCTGTACGAGAAGCTGGGCTTCGAGGCGTGCGGCGTCCTGCACGTCCTGCGAAAAGCGCCGACAGCGGGGACAAGTGCCTGAGGGCAAGCTTTGTACGCGGGTACAAAAGCGCGATCTGGCGGCCGCTATTAGGCTCTGTGGTGCTCTTTTCGAGGGATCAAGACTTCAAATCAATCGCGCTCGCGCCTCGAGCGCGCGCCTAGTGGGGGAGAACCCGAACCGATGACTCGCATTCGCCAGCAGAACGTAACCGCGGCCCAGTGGAGCTCCAACGGAGGGGCTCTCGGCGCGCAGGACCTGACCCTTCCGGAGAACAACCCGTTCGGCCAGAACGTCTTCTCCGCCGCCGTGCAGAAGGAACGGCTTCCGGGCGACGTCTTCGAGAAGCTGCAGACGACGCTGGACGGCGGCGAGGCCCTCGATCCGAGCCTCGCCGACGCCGTCGCCGAGGCGATGAAGGAGTGGGCGCTGGAGAACGGCGCGACCCACTACACCCACATGTTCCAGCCGCTGACCGGCTCGACCGCGGAGAAGCACGACTCCTTCTTCGAGCCCGCCGGCGAAGGCCAGGCACTGGCCGGCTTCTCCGGCAAGGAGCTGATCCAGGGTGAGCCCGACGCTTCCTCGTTCCCGACCGGCGGCGTCCGCGCCACCTTCGAGGCCCGCGGCTACACCGCCTGGGACCCGACCAGCCCGGCCTTCATCCTCGAGAATCCGAACGGGGCGCTGCTCTGCATTCCGACCGCCTTCGCCTCCTGGACCGGCGAGGCGCTCGACGCGAAGATCCCGCTGCTGCGCTCGATGGACGCCCTCTCGCGCTCGGCGATCAAAGCGCTGCGGCTGCTCGGCGACGACGAGAGCCAGCGCGTCTTCACCACCGTCGGGCCCGAGCAGGAGTACTTCCTGATCGACGAGCAGTACTTCTTCGAGCGCCCCGACCTGATCGCCACCGGCCGCACCCTGTTCGGCGCCAAGCCGCCGAAGGGCCACGAGCTCGACGACCATTACTTCGGCTCGATCCCGGAGCGGGTGCTCGCCTTCATGCTCGAGTCCGAGCTGGAGATGCGCAAGCTCGGGATCCCGGTCAAGACCCGCCACAACGAGGTCGCACCGGCCCAGTACGAGATCGCGCCGATCTTCGAGAACTCCAACGTCGGCTCCGACCACCAGCAGCTGCTGATGCAGACGCTGGAGAACGTCGCCCGCCGCTACGGCCTCGTCTGCCTCCTGCACGAGAAGCCGTTCGCCGGCGTCAACGGCTCCGGCAAGCACAACAACTGGTCGATGGGGACCGACACCGGCGCCAACCTGCTGAACCCAGGCGATACCCCTGCAGACAACATCCACTTCCTGTTCTTCTGCGCGGCAGTGATCCAGGCGGTCAACAAGCACCAGGGGCTGCTGCGCGCCTCGGTCGCGAACATCGGCCAGGACCACCGCCTCGGGGCGAACGAGGCGCCGCCGGCGATCATCTCGATCTTCCTCGGCGGCGAGCTGGAAAAAGTGTTCGAGGCGATCGCGACCGGCGAAGGCGACCCGAACACGCCGGCCTCGTTCCTCGACCTCGGCGCCCAGGTGCTGCCGCCGCTGCCGCTGCACGGCGGCGACCGCAACCGGACCTCGCCGTTCGCCTTCACCGGCAACAAATTCGAGTTCCGGGCACTGGGGTCGAGCATGTCGCTCGGCTTCCCGAACACGGTGCTGAACACGATCGCCGCCGAGGCCATCGACGAGCTCGCCGGCAAGCTGGAGGCGAAGCTGGCCGGCGGCGAGCAGATGCCGCAGGCCGTGATCGAGATCGTCAAAGACAGCTACCTCGCCAACAAGCAGGTCTGCTTCGACGGCGACAACTACTCCGAGGAGTGGCACCGGGAGGCCGAGCGGCGCGGGCTGAAGAACCTCCGCACCACGCCCGACGCGCTGCCCGAGGTGCTCGCCGACAGCACGGTTGAAGCCTTCGAGAAGTACCGCGTGCTCTCCAAGGACGAGCTGGAGTCCCGCTACGAGGTCTGGGTCGAGCAGTACTGGCTCCGCGCCAACATCGAGGCGGAGACGACCTTCTCGATTGCCAGGACGATGATTCTGCCGGCCGCCCTGCGCCACCTCGCCCTGATCGGCGAGGCAGGTGTCTCCTCCCTGGAAGGCGAGCTCCGCGGCTTGGTCGACGAGCTGGTCGCCTCCCTCGGGGAGTTGGAGGCGGCAAACGCCGATCCGGGTCTAGAGGGCCTGGAGATGGCCATCCACGCTCGCGACAAGCAGCTCACCGCGATGGCCAAAGTCCGCGACGCGGCGGACAGACTCGAGGGCGCGGTCGCCAATGACTTCTGGCCGCTGCCGAAGTACGAGGAGATGCTGTTCATCAAGTAGGGCTTGGGCGGCTCGATCAGCGGCGGCGCTGCAACAGCGCCAGCCGCTTTTCGACCGTCAGCGGCAGCTGGCCTTCTTCGGTGTAGGTGAGCCGGAGGGTCAGCGGGGCGCGGCCTTTGTCGAGGAGGCGCTTGCGAATCTTCTTGCCGAAGCGGGTCTTGCCCGGCCACAGCTCGAGGCGCCAGTTGAAGGAGCCGAAGCGGTAAGGCGGTGGCACCGGCCCCTCGTTCACCCTCCAACCGATCCCGGGGGCGCCTACCACCAGATCGCCACGTTCGGGGACGCTGACGTGGAGGACAACGCTCCCGTCCTTGCGATTGTGCGCGATTTTCCCGATGTAGAAGGGCCGCGACGGCAGGGGCAGCGGGGGCGGCGAGGGGCGTCCGTCGACCGCAACGCTCGTTGCGTTGAACTTCTGCGTCGGGATCCAGGACTTCCGCACATCGCTGCCGTCGATTCCGGCGCGGCCGATCGTCCCGTAGTTCATCCCGTCGGGCACGTTCATCCAGTAGACGTGACCGGAGTCGACGGCGAGCCCACCGACGTGGTCGATTCCGGTGATGAATTCGGAGTCGACTCCGGTCCCGTCGCTGATCCGCGCGCGGCCGATCGCGCGGTCGTCGCTCCAGTAGACATAGCCTCGATCCACAGCCAGGCCGGAACCGGCGGGGATCGTTTCGACGAATACCTTTTCGATTCCGGTGCCGTCGAGACGGGCGCGGCCGATTTCGTTGAAGTTGGCCCAGTACAGGTAGCGGTCGTCGACCGCCACCTCGGAGGGTTCGTTCAGGCCGGAGATGAAGCTGTCTTCGCGTGCCGATCCGTCAAGCGCGGCCCGGCCGATCGAGCCGCTTCCGCGGTTCGCCCAGTAGAGATGGCTGCCGTCGACCGCGATCCCGCCTGGACTGCTGAGACCGGAGACGACCTGGGTGGGAACAGCCGGTCCTTCCAGGTTGACCCTCCAGATCCCGAACCATTCGCACCAGTAGAGGTGGGTGGCGGTCACCGCGACGTCGCAAGTCGGCCCGGCCATATTCCGGAACAGCAGGTACTTCGGGTTCGGGCTGCTGCCGTCCAGGTTGGCGGCGCCGAGGGTTCCGGGTTCGTCCCAATAGACGGCGGCCGGAGCAGCTGGAACGACCAGCAGAGCAGTCGCCGCCAGCAGCCCGATCACATACCGGACGTTTCTTCCCATGGCACGACTATGAGGTTCCTGCCGCTTCGTCACATGCAGAGAATCGCAGAACTCAGGAGCGCGACGAGACACGCATCCGCAGGCCGTCCTTTGGTGAGAGGGTTGGCATTTGGCGGATCGTGATCGTTCGGCCGGGGAGCGAATCGACTCTTAGGCGCTGCAGGATCTTGGTCGCCACCAGCTTCACCTCGGTCTGGCCGAAGCGCTTGCCGATGCAGATGCGGGAGCCGCCGCCGAAGGGGACGTAGGCGCCGCGCGGGAGCGCCGCCTTGCGCTCGCGCGTGAAGCGCTCGGGGATGAAGGCGTCCGGCTGGGGAAAGACCTCGGGCAGGCGGTGGCTGGCCCAGGAGCAGTAGTTGACGTAGGCGCCCTTGGGCACCGTGCGGCCGCCGAACTCGTACTCGCGGATCGCCCGCCGCGGGCCGACCCAGGCCGGCGGGTAGAGGCGCAGGACCTCGTCGAGGACCATGTCGAGGTAGGGCATCTCCTTTTCCAGCTGCTGCGCGGTCGGGCCGGCGCCGCCGAGGACGTCGTCCTGCTCCTCGAGCAGGCGACGGGTGACATCGGGGTGCCGCGCCAGCTCGTGCAGCATGAAGGTGAGGGTCGAGGTCGAGGTGTCGTGGCCGGCGAACATCAGGGTCATCACCTGGTCGCGGATCTCGGTGTCGGTGAACTCCTCGCCGCCGGAGCCGCGGGCACCGACCAGGAGGCTGAGGATGTCACGACGGCCGGGGTCGGGATGGGCGCGGCGGCGGGCAATCTCGCCGAAGACGATTTCGTCCAGCACCTTGCGCGAGCTGACGAGCTTGCGCCAGGGCGAGCCCGGCCCGCGGACCAGGCGCAGGTGGAAATCGATCCCGTAGTAGCCGAGCGCGCGCTCGAAGTGTCCGGCCGCGGCGGCGCCCTTGCCGGCCTCGTCGGGGTCGAGCCCGAGCAGCGCCCGCATCGCGATCCGCATCGCCAGGTTGCGCATCCACTCGTAGACGTCGACCACCTCGCCCACCGGGAGCGTTTCGATCGCCTGGTCGGCCTCGATCGTCATCGCCTCGGTCGCGGCGACGATCTGCTCGCGGTGGAAGGCCGGCATCATGATCGCCCGCGCCCGGTCGTGGTAGTCCTCGTCGATGGTCAGCAGGCCGTCGCCGAGCAGGGGGATCAGGTCGCCGAAGCTCGACTCGCGCCAGTGGAAGTTCTCCGGGTGGCCGACGGTGACGAAGTGGTTCGCCTCCGGGCCGAGCATGAAGACGACCCGCGAGTGCAGCAGCCGCAGGCTGAAGATCGGGCCGAACTCTTCGTAGGCGCCAAGCAGCAGCGGCAGCGGGTCATGGGCGATCTGGTGGGTCCGAGCCCAGCTGAAGCCGGTCCAGCCGGGCGGGAACTTGCCCCTCCCTCGCCACTCGTCGACGAAGTCGCCGACCACCCGGCGCACCGGGTTGCCGGACATCTCCGGCGGGCGCGCTACGGGCGTCGTCGTATCGGCCGTTGCCATGCTGCGCATCGTAACTGGCTGATCAGCCAGTTCCTGTCAGGCCTGTGTCAGAGGCCCTGTAGTCCGGCCAGCGCAAGGAAGAGAGTCACGGTGATGCCGCCGATGGCGAAGAAGCCGCGCATCATCGTCCGGTGCATCGCATCGAACCGTGAGTCGATCGACTTGATATCGCCGCGAAGTTCACGGATGTCTCCGTCGACCCGCTGGAAGCCTTCAGTCATCCGCTTATCGAGACTGTCGATCTCCCGGTGGACCCGCTTGAAGCCTTCGGCCATCCGCTTATCGAGACTGTCGATCTCCCGGTGGCCGCGCTGGAAGCCTTCCGACATGCGAGCATTGAGGTCGTCGATCCGCTTGTCGGTCGATCTGCTCTCCATCTCAATCGTCGTCATGATCCTAGCGTAACTTTTCGTCTGTAACGGAACAAGACGCTGTTGGAGAAATTGCGGATCGATTCTGTGACGGAATAAGGACTTCCGTGAGGTTTAGCTGGCCACGGCGGCGAGCTGGCCACAGGCAGCCTCGATGTCGCGGCCGCGGGTGAGGCGGACGGTGGCGGTGACACGGTGCTCGGCGAGGATCGCGCGGAAGCGCTCGATCCGCTCCGGGGAGGAGCCGTCGTAGGCGCCGGTCGGGTTATAGGGGATGAGGTTGACCTTGTAGCCGCGAGGGTCGAGCAGCGCGGCGAGTTCGCGGGCGTGCTCGGGGTGGTCGTTGACGCCGTCGAGCATCACGTACTCGACGAAGACCTTGCGGCGGCGGGCGGCGCGGTAGCGCTCGCAGGCGGCCAACACCTCGGCGATCGGGTAGCGCTCGTTGACCGGCATGATCCGCGAGCGCAGGCCGTCGTTCGGCGCGTGCAGGGAGAGGGCGAGGCTGACCGGCATCGCGCACTCGGCGAGGCGGTCGATGCCGGGCACCCAGCCGACGGTGGAGATCGCGGTGCGGCGGGGAGTGACACCGAGGGCGGGCAGCAGCTCGCAGGCGACGAGGACGTTGTCGATGTTCATCGTCGGCTCCCCCATCCCCATGAAGACGACGTGGTCGATCGCTTCGGTGCGGCGGAAGTGCAGCGCTTGGTCGAGGATCTCGTCGACGGTGAGGTTGCGGCCGAACTTCATCTGCCCAGTGGCGCAGAAGCTGCAGGTCAGCGGGCAGCCCGACTGCGAGGAGAGGCAGACCGAGCGCCGGCCGTCGCGGTAGCGCATCAGCACCGCCTCGATCGGCCGGCCGTCGGCGGTGTGGAAGAGCGTCTTCACGGTGCCGTCGTCGGACTTCGCCTCGGCGGCGACGGTCAGGGTCGAGAACGGCACCGCCGCCTCGAGCCGCTCGCGCAGCGCCGCCGGCAGGTTGGTCATCTCCTCGTAGGAGCCTGCGCCGCGCGCGACCCACTCCCACACCTGTCCGGCGCGGTAGGAGGGCTCGCCCGTCTCGGCCAGGGTCGTGCTCAGCAGCTCGCGGTCCATGCGTCGAGTCTAGGGAGCTACCGCGGGCGCCTTTGTCAACCCCTGGTTTGCAAAGTCGCCCCGTAGGGCGCTGTCTTACGGCGCTATAAGCCCGCCGCGTCGGCGAGGAAGTCGACCTGCGCGGGGTCGCTCGAGCTCGGGAAGAGGAATAGCTTCTGGCAGCCCGCCTCGTCGAACGCCGCGAGGTACTGCTTGACCGTGTCGGCGTCCTTGGCGGCCGAGCCGGCGATGAAGTTGGCGGTGTCCTCGCCGAGCCAGGCGTAGTAGTCGGTTAGGTAGGCCCGCGCGTCCTCCTCGGCCCGCTCGCCGAGCGAGAAGTAGGCGAGGGCGGCGTTCCGGGGCGCCTCGGAGCGGCCCGACTCCGACCAAACGCGCTCGAACGCCTCTCGCCACTCGGCGAACTGGTCCGGCGGGGCCCCGGCCGCAATCCAGCCGTCGCCGAAGCGGGCGGCGCGCTTGAACGAGGCTTCGACCGAACCGCCGACGAGGACCCGCGGGTGCGAAGCGGTGCCGGGGCCCATCTCATCCCCTTTCCAGACCTCCCAGACCCGCTCGAGCATCGCGTCGAGGTCCTTGCCGCGGGTCTCCGTCCCGATGCCGGCGAGCTCGTAGTCGTCGTCGCGGCCACCGAGCCCGATCCCCAGCGTCATCCGCTGGCCGGAGATCGAGTGCAGGCTGGCGACCTGCTTCGCCAGCGCCACCGGGTTCTCGCGCAGCGGCCCGAGCAGCACCGTCGTCGCCAGTCCGATCCGCTCGGTCACCGCGGCTGCCGCGGTCAGCGCCGTCAGCGGCTCGATGTTCGGATAGGCGATCCGGTCGATCGTCCCGAGGCTGGAGAAGCCGCGCGCCTCGGAGCGCCGCGCCCACTCGGTCAGCTGCTCTCCGCTGGTGCCGGGTACGGCGTTGGGAAGACCGATCGCTACGTCCATCTGCTGCTCCTTCCGGAAGGCTGGGTTACGGCAACCGTAGCTACCCGTTTTCGCCGGGCAGCTCCATCAGCAGGCGGTCGATCGCCTCGCGGGCGTAGCCGAAGACCTCGTCGTTGCCGCTGAGGCGGTAGCGCGAGTTGGCCCCCATCGCCAGCGCAAAGAGCTCGAAGGCGAAGCGCCGCGGGTCGTCGACCGCGGCGATCCCGGCCTGGCGCTCCAGCTCCCCCGTCCAGGCATCGAGCGAGGCGGCGATCGCGTCGCGGACGGGGCCGGGACGGTCGTCGTACTCGGCCGCGGTGGCGGCGAAGAAGCAGCCGCCTGAGTAGTCGCGCAGCTGGTCGAGGTAGAGCTCGGCCATAGCCCGCAGGCGTGGGGCCCCATCGGGAAGCTCCAGCGCGGGGTCGATGACCCGGGCGCGGAAGCGTTCGGCGGCGGCGGCGACCGTCGCCAGCTGCAGCTCCTGCTTGGAGCCGAAATGGGCGAAGAGGCCGCTCTTGCTCATCCGCAGCTCGCCAGCGAGGCGGCCGATCGTCAGTCCCTCCAGGCCCTCCGCCGAGGCGACGTCGACAGCGCGGTCGAGAATCGAGGCCCGGGTACGGGCCCCCTTGGGCAGGCGCGATTTCGGCTGGGTGACGGCCATTACAGACATAGGGTATAAAAAAGCACGAACGTTCGTTAGATCCGCCGGGCGGCCGGCGGCAGAAAGGGAGGCGACGATGGGCAAGTACGCGGTGAAGCGAATCGACGAGATGGAGGCGGTCTATCGCGGAGCTTTCAAACGGGCGCGAGCCGAACTCGGGGTCGAGTCGTTCGGGCTGCAGGTGATCGACCTGCCCCCGGATTTCGAGAACTACCCCGAGCACGACCACGCCGAAGACGGCCAGGAGGAGGTCTTCCTGGCGATCAAGGGGGGCGGCGAGATCGAGATCGACGGCGAGCGCTTCCCGCTCGACCCCGACCACATGGCCCGCGTCGCTTCCGGCACCAAGCGCAAGGTCTGGCCGGGCGGGGAAGGAATGCGGATGGTGATCGTCGGCGGCGTGCCGGGCGGGGTCTACGAGGCGCCCGAGATCAGCAAGCTGGGCCAGCCGGATCCGATGAAGAGCTGAACGATCGGGATAGGCTGGGGACTTGATGCGTCGCGTCCCGTCCCTGGTCTTCCTCGTCCTGCTGGCCGCTCTGGCGCTGCCGGCGCTCGCCCCGGCGCAGACCTCCGACCACGAGGAGGACGCGATCGTCGTCATCTCCGGCGACGTCACCGTCCCCCGCGGCGAAACCGTCGACGGCGTCGTCATCGTCAGCGGCGACCTGCGACTGGCGGGGCACGTGACCGGCGACGTCGTCCTCGTCTCCGGCGACGCGACGGTCAGCGGCAGGATCGACGGCAGCCTCGTCACCATCGGCGGTCAGGCCCGCCTGCTGCCGCGGGCCCACATCGACGGCAACGTCCACTACGGCGACGAGCGGCCGATCGTCGCCGGCAGCGCGATCGTCCGCGGCGACGTTTCCAAGGAGGACGGGTTCGACTCGCTCGACCTCTTCCCCTTCATCAGCGTCTTCTTCCTCTGGCTTACGGTCGGCATCTCGATGGCGATCCTCGGTGCCCTGCTGCTGCTGGTCGCACCTCGGGCCGCGGACGCGATCGAGGCGCGCTCGCGCGAACGGGTCGGGCCGCTGATCGCGATCGGCATCGCGGCGGCGATCGCGCTCCCCATCGCGGCGGCCATCGCCGCGGTCAGCGTCGTCGGCCTGCCGCTCGCCTTCGTGATCGCGCTGGCGCTGCTGCCCCTGTGGGCGGTCGCTTACTGCGCCTCGGCCTGGGTGCTGGGGCGCCGGATCGTGAAGCCGCCGCGCCACCGGATTCTCGCCTTCCTCGCCGGCCTGGGGATCCTGCGGGCGCTGGCACTGGTGCCGATCCTCGGCTTCCTCGTCGGGATCGCCGCCGCGATCTTCGGGCTCGGGCTGCTCGCCGCCGCTATCGGGGCGGCGCGTGAGGGGTCTCCGACCTGGCGTCAAACCCCGGACAGCTGAGCACCGGCAGCCGCGGGTAGCGCGGGTAGGCCGGCTCGGTCCGGGAGCGCTCGCAGAGCGAGAAGACCGAGCCGCGCGTGTTCGGCACCAGCCGCTGGTGGCGGCAGTGGTCGCAGAGGCCGGCGGCGGGTCGGGGCGGGGCCATCGATCCGAACCTAGCCCATCGCCGCGACCGGAAACTGCGGGCTCGGGGAGGGTGAGTCCCGCCTTGCCACGGCCTAGCCTTGAAGGGTGACCCGAGCAGCGACTCTTTTCGACGCCGACGCCGCTTCCTACAGCGGCACCGTCGAGGTGCTCGGCGTCATCTACAAGGCCGACGACGACGGCTACGCGGTGCTCGAGGTGCAGGAGGCGGAGACCGGCGAAGGGTTCGCGCTGGTCGGGCCGGTGGCCCACCTCGAGGCTGGCGATCGGGCTGAAGTCAGCGGCGAGTGGCAGACCCACAACCGCTACGGCCGCCAGCTGCGGGCGCAGGGCGCGCTGCCGCTCGACCCGGCCGACCGCGAGGGCCAGGTCGCCTACCTGACCTCGCTGCGCCACATCGGCCAGAAGCGGGCCGAGAGGCTCTGCGACGAGCACGGCGAGGGCGTCCTGCAGGCGATCGCCGCCGACCCGCAGCGGGTCTTCGGCTCGCTGCGCGGGGTCAGCGCCGACCAGGCCGCGGCCGCGACCCAGTCCTGGTTCGCCAGCCGCGCGATCCGCGACCTGCACGTGCAGCTGGCCCCTCATGGCCTCGCCCACCTGGCGGCGCCGATCCACGCCCGCTACGGCGAGCACTCGATGACGGTCCTGCACGAGGATCCCTACCGGCTGACCGAGGTTCCCGGCGTCGGCTTCGCCCGCGCCGACAAGATCGCGCTGGCTGCCGACGTGCCGCCGGAGTCGAGCCGCCGCGCCCAGGCGGCGGCGCTCTACGCGCTGATCGAGGCCGAGGCGCAGGGCAACAGCTACCTGCCGCTGGAGGAGCTGGCGCGGCGCACGGCGCGGCTGATCGGCCTCCCCCCCGATCCCGACGTGCTGGTCGAAGCGCGGGGGCTGGTCGACGACGAGGGACGGATCTACCGCGCCGGGACGCTGGAGAGCGAGCGGGCCGTTGCGGCGACGCTCGCCACTCGCGCCGCCGCGCCGGCCCACCTCGACCTCGATCCCGGCGAGACGCCGCGCGACGGCCTCACCGACGAGCAGTGGGCGGCGGTGCGGGCGGCCTTCGGGGCGCGGCTCTCGGTCCTCACCGGCGGCCCCGGCGTCGGCAAGACCAAGTGCACCAAGGAGATCGTCGCCGAGGCCGAAGCGGCGCACGCGACGATCGCCCTCTGCGCCCCCACCGGACGGGCGGCGCGGCGGCTGGAGGAAGCGACCGGCCACGAGGCGATGACGATCCATCGCCTGCTCGAGTGGATGCCGGGGCGCGAGCCGGCCTTCCGGCCCGGGCGGCCGCTGCCGGTCGACCTGGTGATCGTCGACGAGTCCTCGATGCTGAACCTGCGGCTCGCCGAGGTGCTGCTCGGGGGGGTCGCGGAGAGCACCCACGTCGTCCTCGTCGGCGACGCCGACCAGCTGCCGCCGATCGGCGCCGGGAAGCCGTTCGAGGACCTGATCACCTCCGGAGCCTCGCCGGTCGTGCGGCTGACCCAGATCTTCCGCCAGGCGGCGCGCTCGATGATCACCACCGTCGCCCACGAGATCAACCAGGGCCGTCCCCCCCACCTCGAGCCGGGCCCCGACCAGGACCATGACTTCTTCTTCATCGAGCGGGGGACGCCGGAGCGGGCGCTGGAGACGGTGGTCGAGGTTGTGGCCGAGCGGGCGCCGGCGAAATTCGCCGTCGACCCGATCCGCGAGGTCCAGGTGCTGGCGCCGATGTACCGCGGGCCGGTCGGGATCGACGCCCTCAACGAGCGCCTGCAGGCTGAGCTCAACCCCGACGGCAAGCCGGCGCTGAGCGAGCGCTTCCGGATCGGCGACCGCCTGATCCAGACCCGCAACTCGCACGAGCTGGGGCTGATGAACGGCTCGATCGTCTTCCTCCGCGCCGACGACCCCGACGAGGAGACGATCGTCGTCGACACCGACGAGGGGGGCTCACTGGTGATCCCCTACGGGGAAACCGGGACCCTGCGGCTCGCCTACGCGATCTCCGTCCACAAGGCGCAGGGTTGCGAGGTGCCGGTCGTAATCGGCGTCTGCCACCGCTCGCACTCGCGGATGCTGAACCGCCCGCTGCTCTACACGGCGATCACCCGCGCCCGCAACAGCTGCGTGCTGGTCGGAGACCAGGCCTCGCTCACCGCGGCGGTGCGGCGCGACGACAGCGGCGGCCGCCACTCCGGGCTGGCCGAGCGGCTCAGCGGCGAGCGCTGAGCGGCATCTAGCCTGGGTCGGTGGAGAAGGACCGCCTGCCACTGGCAGAGATCGGGGTCACCCTGGCCGGGATCGTCTTGATGGTGGCCGTGGTCGTCCTCGTCGACCCCCTGCGGGACTCGGTCTCCGCCCTGATCGAAGGCAACCACGACGAGGTTCGCAGCCAGATCGACGAGCTCGGGTTCTGGGGGCCGCTGCTGATCCTCGCCCTCGCCGTCCTCCACGCGGTGGTCTTCTACCCCGCCGAGATCGTTGACGCGGCGGCCGGCTACGCCTACGGCTTCTTCCCGGCGCTGGCGCTGGTGATGTTCGGCTGGCTCCTGAACGGGATCGTCTGCTGGGCGATCGGCAAGTCGATCGCCCGCCCGCTGCTCGACCGCTGGTTCGGCGAGGAGCGCTTCGAGCGGGTGGAGAAGGCAATCGAGCGGGGCGGCGCGACGCTGCTGATCGCGATGCGGTTGATCCCGATCCTGCCCTTCAGCATCGTCTCCTACGCTGCCGGGGCGGCGCGGGTGCCGCTCCCCCGCTTCCTCTGGACGACGGTAGTCGGCTACCTGCCGATCACCGCGATCTCGGTCTACTTCGGCACCCGGCTGGAAGGCCTCTCGATCACCGACCCGCTGGTGATCGGCAGCGGCTTCGCCCTGCTGGCGCTGCTCGGCGCCGGGCACTGGGTGATGCGGCGGCAGTCGCGCCGGCCACGGTCAGCCGGCGCCGAGTAAGCGGAAGCGGGCGACCACGGGGGTCGGGTCCAGCACCCCGGTGGCCCCGCGCGCCTTGACCCGGAGGACGTGCCGGCCCCGCCCGTAGAAGCGGGAGAAGCGGCTGGGACAGGGCCGGAAGCGGGAGCGGTCGACCCGGCAGAGGAAGGTGGCGTCCGCCTGGTTGGAGCCGAAGCGGAAGCTGAGCCGGACGCTGCGTGCCCGGATGCGGACCAGGTTCGGGGGGCGATTGATGATCGCGGTGGAGGGCGGTTCGAGGGGGGCGGGCGGTGACGGCGGGACTGCCGCCGGCGGCAGCACGGTCGGGCCGTTGTCGCCCCCCGCGGGATCTTCTTCCAGCGCCGGCACCTGACCGCTCGGGCCGTCGCCGCCTTCGATCGGCCCCGGCAGGCCGTCGATCGCCGCGAAGGCGTCGAGCAGGCCGGCGCCGGCTGCGGTCGCCGGGAAGGCGCCGACCGGCACAGCCGTATCGGTCAGCGCGGCGCGGACCTGCTGCTCGGGCAGCGTCGGTTTCGCCTGCCGCACCAGGGCCGCGGCGGCGGCCGCGTGCGGCGCCGCCGCCGAGGTTCCGCAGAAGCGCCAGACGCCGGCGGAGAGCGAGGCGAAGAAGGTGGTCGCGCCGCAGTCGGTGGCGGCGAGGTCCGGCTTGGCGAGGACTTCCGGGGAGCCGAGCGGCGCCGCCGGCGTGCTCCCTTCGACCGGGCCGAAGTAGTGAGTCACCGGACCGCGCGAGGAGTAGCGCTCGACCTTGGCGCTGTTGTTGAAGGGGACCGCGGCGACCGCGATCGCGGCGGCGGAAGCGGCGTGGCCGTAGATCGCCGGCCCGACCACGTCTTCACCGCTCGCTTCGGGGTACTCGGTCGCGGTCACTCCGCCGCCGTTCTGCAGGAGGATGAACTTCAGCCGCGGGGTCGCCCCCGAGAATCGGTTGACCACCAGCCGCACCGATTTCGCAACCGTCGAGGTGTTTTCCCACTGGACGATCTCGACCGGCCGCTGGGTGCCGGAGGCTCCCGCGTTTTCTTCGGAGGAGGCGGTGAGGAGTTTTCCGGTTTCGGAGAGCAGGAAGGCGTCGAGGTCGCTGCCGACGCCGAACCAAGGTTCGGCCCACTGCAGGTCGACGGTCAGGACCTCGCCGGCCGACACGGTGATCCCGAAGGTGCGGTCGATGGTGGCTTCCGGGTCGAAGTCCAGGCAGTGGGTGCCTTCGAGTCCGGCGAGTTTTGCGACCGTTTCCGGGCAGCCGAGGGAATCGCGGAACGCCGGCGCTTCCCAGGAGGCGATTTCGTTGCCGCCGGAGTCGAAGAGGTTGTCGTTGCCGGCGGCGCTCAGGTAGGTGACCCCGGCGGCGGCGGCGTCCTCGATCGCAACCGCGATCGGGCCGTCCTGGAAGAAGGGCTCTTCGAACCAGGCGACATCGTCGACGATCGTCCCGGCTCCGGCCCCGCCTTCGGAGGTCGGGCGGGCCAATCGTTCGATGTTCTCGGCGAACGATTCTTCGCTGTCGACGGCGGTGGCGAAGGCGAGCGAGGCGTGGGGGGCGAGGTCGTGGACGATCTGCAGCATCCCCCGTCCCTCGTCGCCCCATTCGGCAGGCCCCTCGGCGAGGACGTCGACCGGAAGCTGCTGGCCTTCGCAGGTCCCCGCCGGGCCCGGCAGGTCGCCGGAGAGGACATCGCCGTGCGCATCGGTGGCGGTGCCGTTCGCGACGTCGAAGGAGTCGGAGAGGACGCCGACCGTCTGTCCTTTGCCGCGCAGTTCGAAGGCGCCGCGAGCGTCGTCCACCCGCAGCTGACCGAGGCCCTCCGAGATCTTTGCCCCTCCCTCGCACTGGCCGGCGGGGGTGCGGACGACCGGCGAGCGCACCTGCCAGACCGCGCGGACCCAGGGGGTCGCTGCGACGTCGGGTAGGCGAGCGGGCAGGACCGAGAGGGTCGCCGACTGGGTAGACGCATTGGCGCTGACGATCCTCGCCCCGGCCTGGCGCAGATCCGCGAACGCTGCCGACGGACCGCCGGGGATGCGGGCGGTGACGAGCACGCGGCCGCCGTCGCGGACGAGGCTGCCGGGACCCTCGAGCGGGAGGCCGAGGCGGCGGGCCTGCGCAGCGACCGTCTCGGCCGCGACCGCGGGCCGGGCCAGCTCTTCCAGGTTGGGAGAGAGCGGCCCGCTCCCCTTCGCGCCGGGAACCGCGCCCGCGGCGACGGCCGGCGCGAGCACGGCAAGGGCCAGGGCGAGGGGAAGCGCACGCGCCGCCAGGCGGCTGAGACCGTGAAGAGAAGACATCACCTGGTTCTATATCGGCAGGCGGCGGCTTCTGTGAAGGCCCAGTAGGCCCGGCGACGGGTGCCGATCCTGCTACGGTCCCGTCCGTTAGGGCCGGTGAGTACCGGCGAAAGTTGTGCGTAGCGCTCGCAGTCGTTGCTTTTGCATCCTCCGCGTTCGCAGCACATGAAGTGGAGGCAATGCATGCCGACTGGAACTGTCAAGTGGTTCAGCGACGACAAGGGCTACGGGTTCATTACGCCCGACGACGGCTCGAAGGACGTCTTCGTCCATCACAGCGCGATCATGGGTGAGGGCTTCAAGTCCCTGACCGAGGGCGCCAAAGTGAGTTACGAGTCCGAAGAAGGCCCCAAGGGTCCGGCCGCAGCGAGCGTTCAGCAGCAGTAGCTTTT
>DATFQO010000068.1:0-22030 GCA_035264245.1 Solirubrobacterales bacterium | reverse complement strand
AGAAAGGGACCAAGGGGGAAGCGGACTGGATCGAGCTGCAGCTGAAACTCTTGGCCGACGTCGGGCTGGTGGGCCTGCCGAACGCCGGCAAGTCCTCGCTCCTGGCGCGCTTGACGCGGGCGACGCCGAAGGTCGGCGACTACCCGTTCACGACGCTCTCGCCGGCTCTGGGGACGATCGAAGGCGAGGACCGCCAGGCCGTAGTCGCCGACATCCCGGGCCTGATCGAAGGGGCCGCGGAGGGCGCCGGCCTCGGCCATGAGTTCCTCGCCCACGTCGAGCGCTGCTCGATGCTCGTCCACCTGGTCGACCTGGCGCCGATGGAAGGCGACCCCCTCGCCAACTACGAGACCGTGCGAGGCGAGCTGGCGGCGCACGGCGCCGGCCTCGAGCGGCTGCCCGAGCTGGTCGTCCTCAGCAAGCGCGACCTGCTTCCCCCCGAGCGGGTGGAGGAGGAGGTGGCGGCTTGGAGCGAGCGGCTTGGTGATCGCGTCGGCGGCGTCCTCGCGGTTTCCTCGGCGACCGGCGAAGGGCTCGATGAGTTGCGCCGCCGGATCCTCTCCGGTCTGCCGGAGGTGGGTTCCCTGGCCGCTCCGGCAGCGCCTGCCGATGGAGAATTCGAGGCCGAGCACCGCGTCTACCGGCCCGCCGGCGAGGGCGGCTACTGGGTCGAGCGCGAGGACGACGGGGCCTTTCGGATCCTCGGTCGCGGCGTCGAGCTCCTCTTCGAACGCCACGACACGAAAAACGAAGAAGCGCTCGGCTACCTAGAGCAGCGCCTCGAGGAGATGGGCGTCCTTGCCGCCCTCGACCGCGCCGGCTTCGAACCTGGCGACGATGTCCGCGTGGGCGAGCACGAGTTCGAATTGCACGTCTGACGCATCAATATGTCTCTGGTATATGATTTGACATATGAGAACGACGGTTCGACTTGACGACAGCCTCCTGATGGAGGCAAAGATCCGGGCCGCCGAGCAAGGGATCACGTTGACCCAGCTGATCGACGAGTCGTTGCGCGAACGCCTATCCGCCCGGCCGCGGCCGCGGAAGTCGAAGCCATTTCGACTTCTCAGCTACGGGAAAGACGGAGTTCGGCCAGGAGTGAACCTGGATGACAATCGGGCGGTCAGGGACCTGATGGATGCAGACGCTCCGTCATTCGAGGACGTCCCACCACAGGAAAGGTGATCCTCGCCGACGTCAACGTTCTTGTCTACGCGCACCGGCAAGACCTCCCGCAATACGAGCGCTTCTCCGCATGGCTTGGCGCCGAGATCGAATCGGGGCGACGCTTCGCACTCTGCGATGCCAGCCTCACCGGCTTCCTTCGCATCGTCACCAATAACCGCATCTTCGCCGACCCGACTCCCCTGGATGTAGCTCTGCGCTCGATCGAAGATCTCAGAGAGCAGTCCGCTGTGGCTCATATTGGCCCCGGCGCTCGACACTGGGGGATCTTCAACGATCTGTGCATCTCGGTTGGGGCTCGGGGTAATGACGTCCCCGATGCCTACCTCGCTGCGCTGGCCATCGAGTCTGGAAGTGAACTGATCACCGCCGACCGCGGTTTCGGGCGTTTCCCAGGCCTGCGTTGGTCCGGCCCGGAGTGACGCCCTAGTCGAGGCTCGAAAGGCCGGCGGCTACCGCGAACCCGAGCACGGTGACGAGGCCGGCGCCGCGGCCGGCGTCCTCGCGGGCGTCGGGGATCATCGAGTCGATCAGCATCACCAGCAGCGCCCCGGCGGCGAAGCCGTCGATCGCTGCCCTGGCGTCGGTGCTGACCGCGTCGGCGGCCAGGTAGCCGACGACGGAGGCGATCGCGCAGATCGCCGCGACCAGCAGCCAGAGGCGCAGGATCGCCTCCCGGGAGCGGCCGGCCTCGCGCATGTCGCTGGCCGAGCCAAGCGACTCGGGCAGGTTGGAGACGAAGATCGCGACCAGCAGCGAGACGCCGACCCCGGCGCCGCCGGCGATCCCGATGCCGAGCACCAGTTGCTCGGGGATGCCGTCGAGGAAGGCGCCGAGCGCCAGCGCGGTGCCGCTGCCGCTGCCTTCGCTGCGGCCCTGGCGTCCGCGCCCGGTCGCCATCCGCCTGGAGATCAGCCCGTCGAGCAGGTAGTAGGTGATCGCCCCCACCGCGAGGCCGATGCCGGTATAGGCGGCGCCGCTGATCGCGATCCCCTCCGCGGCGAGCTCGAAGCTGACGGCGCTGATCAGCGCCCCGGCGCCGAAGGCGAGGACGTAGCCGACCTGCCGCTCCGGCCACCGGCGGACGAAGCTGAGCGCCGCGCCGATGACGAGGGAGCTTGCGGCGAGCGCTCCCCAGCCGATTGCAGACCCCATCTCGGCTACTTTCCCCGCCATGACCCTGGTCGTCAAGCTCGGTTCCTCGATCGTCGCCGCCGACGACGGCGAGCTGCGCGCCGACGTCCTCGATTCGGTCTGCGAGCAGGTGGCGCGGCTGGAGCAGGACGGCGAGCGGGTGGTGATGGTCACCTCCGGCGCGATCGCTCGCGGGATGCGGCTGATGGGGATGACGGTGCGGCCGCGGACGATGGACGAGCTACAGGCCGCCTCCGCCGTTGGGCAGGGGGATCTCTTCCGCGCCTACGAGAGCCGACTTGCCGCCCACGGCACCCGCGCCGCCCAGGTGCTGTTGACCGCTGCCGACATCGCCGTCCGCACCAACTACCTGAACGCGCGCCAGACCCTGCGACGCCTGATCGATTGGGGGGTTGTGCCGGTTGTCAACGAGAACGACACCACCGCCACCGACGAGATCAGCTTCGGCGACAACGACTTCCTCGCCGCCCAGGTGGCGGTCCTACTGGACGCGCGTTTGCTGGTGCTGCTGACCAATGTCGACGGCCTCTACTCCCGCGACCCTGATGTCGACCCGGAGCCGGAGATGATCACCGAGGTCGCGAACTTCTCCGAGCTCGAGGGGCTGGCGATCGGCGATCGCACCTCCGCTTTCGGCTCTGGCGGCATGCACAGCAAGGTCGCCGCGGCGGAGATGGCGAGTGAGTCCGGGATACCGGCGACGATCTGCAACGGAATCAAGCAGGGCACTCTCATCGGCGCGGCAGCGGGCGAGAGGGGAGGCACGCACTTCCTCGCCCAGGCGGGAAAGGAGTCGAGCTTCAAGCTCTGGCTCAAATACGCGAAGCCGATTCGCGGCAAAATTCAGGTTGACGACGGTGCTGCCCGTGTCTTACGCCAGAGCGGTTCCAGTTTGTTGCCGGTTGGAGTTTCTGACGTACACGGCCCCTTCGAGGCTGGCGATGCCGTCTCGGTCGTCGGTGGCGGAGGGAAGATTGGCAAGGGCATCACCGACTATTCCTCGCATGAGCTGACCCGCGTCAAGGGGATGCAGAGCGCTCAGGTCCGCAAGTTGCTGCCGCACGCCGCCGATGAGGTCATCCATCGCGACCGGTTCGTCTTGCTCTGAGCCCCAGCTACCCTTTGCCGATGGCCGTGACCGAGACCACCGTCGCCGAGAGCTGCGCCGCCGCCAAGCGTGCCGCCCGCCAGCTCGCCGGCGCCTCCACCGAGGCGAAGAACGCCGCCCTGGAGGCGACCGCTCGCCTGCTCGGGGAGCGGGTCGCCGACATCCTCGAGGCCAACGCCGGCGACCTCGCCGACGAGCGGGCGGCCGGGCTCACCGACGCTCTGCGCGATCGGCTGCGGCTGACGCCGGAGCGGGTCGCGGCGATGGCCGACGGGGTGCGGGTGGTGGCCGCGCTCGAGGACCCGGTCGGCGAGGAGCTGGAACGGAAAACGCTCGAGAGCGGCCTCGACCTGCGCAAGGTGCGGGTCCCGCTCGGGGTCGTCGCCGTCGTCTACGAGGCGCGGCCGAACGTGACGATCGACTGCGCCGCGCTGACGATCAAGAGCGGCAACGCGATCGTCCTCCGTGGCAGCTCGTATGCCGAGCGCTCCAACGCGGCGCTGGCCGGGATCGCCCGCGAGGCGCTCGCCGAGGCTGGCCTGCCCGGGGACGCGGTGCTCTCTCTCGGTGGCGGCGGCCACGATGAGCTGGCCGAGCTTGCGAGACAGGAGGGGCTGATCGACCTGCTGATCCCGCGCGGGGGCGAAGGCCTGAAGGCGGCGATCAAGAAGGTGGCGACGGTACCGGTGATGTACGCGGCAGCCGGCAACTGCCACGTCTACGTCCACGCCGAGGCCGACCCCGAGATGGCGCGCCGGATCGCCGTCAACGCCAAGGTCCAGCGGCCGGGCGTCTGCAACGCCGCCGAGACCTTGCTGATCGACGCGACGATCGCCGAGCGCGTCGCGCCGGCGATCCTCGCCGACCTCGCCGCCGCCGGGGTCGAGCTGGTCGGGGACGAGCGCGCCCGGGCCGCCGCCGGGGACGTCGCGGTCGGGCCCGCGACCGATACGGACTGGGACAGCGAGTATCTCGGGCTGAAGCTGGCGGTCGCCGTCGTCGACTCGGTCGAGGACGCGGTCGATCACGTCAACGCCCACGGCACCGGTCACTCGGAGGCGATCGTCACCTCCTCCGATGAGGCCGCCGATGCCTTCGTGACCGGTGTCGACGCCGCCGCGGTCTACGTCAACGCCTCGACCCGCTTCACCGACGGCTTCGAGTACGGGATGGGGGCCGAGATCGGCAACTCGACCCAGAAGCTGCACGCCAGAGGGCCGATCGGGATGCGCGAGCTGACGACCTTCAAGTACGTGGCGCGAGGCGACGGCCAGATTCGTGAATGACCCCGGTGGCGCCGCGATCGGGGTGCTGGGGTCGGCCTTCAATCCGCCGCACCTCGGGCACCTGGCTCTCGCCCAGGAGGCGCTCTGGCAGCTGGGTCTTGCCGAGGTGATCCTGGTCCCGACCGGCGATGCCCCCCACAAGCGGATCGCCGAGGACCCTGGGCGGGAGGCGCGGATGGAGATGACGCGGCTGGCGGCCGCCGACGACGAGCGCTTCTCGGTCTCCCCGCTCGAGGTCGACCGCGAGGGGCCGTCCTACACGTATGAGACCTTGGAGGCACTTGCAGAGGAACGGGCCGACAGGAAGCTGGTGTTCGTGATCGGAGCGGACGCTGCGGTCGGCCTGGAGAGCTGGCGCGAGCCGGAACGCGTGGTCGCGATGGCGAGCCTCGCGGTGGCCCGCCGCGAGGGGACCTCGGACGCCGAGGTGGCGACGGTGATGCGCAGCCTCGGCTGCGAGGGCCGGGCGACGATGCTGGAGATGCCGCAGTTCGGGGTTTCCTCCTCGGCGGTGCGGGAACGGGCCAGGCAGGGCCGACCGCTGCGCTACCTCGTGCCGCGGCCGGTGGCCGAGTACATCGAGGGGAAGGGGATCTACCGGTGAACCAGGCTCGATCCGAACAGCTGGCGCGGCGTCTGGCCGCGGTCGCCGATTCGAAAAAAGCCGAGGACGTGGTCGTCCTCGACATGCGGGAGCTGGTCGCCTACACCGACTTCCTCGCGATCTGCACCGCCCGCAATGAGCGGCAGGCGCGGGCGATCGTCGACGAGGTGCGGGTGCAGGTCAAACGAGAGTCCGGGCTGCTGCCGGGCGGCGTCGACGGCGGCGGCGAAGCCGGATGGACGATCCTCGACTACCTCGACTGCGTCCTTCACGTCTTCACTCCCGATGCGCGCGAGCGCTACGGACTGGAGGATCTGTGGCGCGACGCGCCGCGGCTGGAGCTCGACCTCGACGCTCCGGAAGCCTCCTCCGCCGCTATGTGACGGAATACCGTCCGAGCGCCCTCATACGGTTCCGCACGATGAATGGGTTCAGGCGCGCGCTGTTGGGGTACCGCCGCACGGATGTGGAGGACGCGATGTCCCTCCGCGACGCGCGCATCCTCGGTCTCGAGCTGAAGTCGGACGCCCAGCGCGAGGCGCTCGACGAGCTCGAGGGGGAGACGACCACCCTTTCCGGAATGGTTCTGGAGCGCGAGCGCGAGATCCGCGTCCTCGACCAGCGGCTGCGCGAGGCGAACGAGTGCCACGACCGCAGCATCGCCTCGTTGGACGCGATCACCGCCCGGCTCGAGGAGCTGGAAGCCCAGGCGCGGGGACAGGCGACCCGGATCCGGATGAAAGCTCTGCGCGAGGCGGTCGAGGTGAGCAAGAAGGTCAAGGCCCTGACCGACGTGGAAGCCGCGCCCGACGAAGAGATCGGCGCCAATGGCACCGCGCCCGAGCCCGCCGACGACGGCGTCTTCGCGGGGCGGGTCAAGCTGGAGATCGGCCCGCTCGGCGACTTCTCGCAGCTGGTCGGCTTCGAGGACGCCGTCGGGCAGATCGGCGCCTCGGAGATCTCGGTCGAGCGCTTCTCGGAGGGCCGCGCCACGCTTTCGATGAACCTCGACCAACCGGTCGAGCTCCTGCGCGAACTCGAGGAGCTCTCGAACGTCGACTTCAAGGTCCGCCACACCGCACCGGACAACCTGATCCTCGACGTCGACGAGGACCAGGGCCCAGAGCAGCGCGCCGCCTAACGCGGCTCGAGCGCTCGTGCGTCGCTAAACTGACCCCCGTGCATGGGGCTGTAGCTCAGCTGGAAGAGCGCATCGCTGGCAGCGATGAGGTCAGGGGTTCGAGCCCCCTCAGCTCCACCTTGCAGTCCGGCCCACCATCTCGGCGGCGCCGGCTCCCCCTGAAGCCCTAGCCGCCTCCGGACGTACCGGAAAGCGCATATGCCGGGTTCCCGCCCGTCGGTTGAGTTCGTCTCTATGGACCTGGGCACGGGAGCCCAATTCCCTGCGCTAGATGCCTCGGCGCGACGACCCCCAACTCGGCCTCGGGAAGGCCATCCGGACCCTCCGCCAGGAGGGCAACCTGAGCCAGGAGGCGCTCGGCAATCGCGCCGACATCCATCCCACCTGGATCTCCCACATCGAGTCTGGCCGGATCAACCCGACCTGGGGAAACGTGCGCCGGATCGCCAAAGGGTTGAAAGTCCCGCTCGAGCAGCTCGCGGCCCTTGCCGAGGAGTTCGAGCGCAAGCTCGGCGAAGCTTGAGTCAGGCTCTCTGGAACTCAAAAGCCGGCTCCGTTTTGCCGATGCCCTAGGCGATGAGCGCGAATCAGCATGTCTTCAGCCACGGCATGCGCGACACGCGCGCGACCTTGGAATCGTGGAGCGAGCGGCCTTGGCAGGTGCTGCGCGCCTGGTTGGCGCTCAGCGTGGCGATCGCCCTCGCCCTCCTCGCCGCCACCTGGTTCGTCGCCGGCCTGCTCACCCCCGACCTGACCCCGGTCCACATCGCCGGCCTCACCTATCCCGCCGAGCCCGACGACATGCTGCCGATCCTCTGGCGCAACTCCCTGGTCCTCGCCCTGCACGGCACCGCCTGCGTCGCCGGCTTCATCGCCGGCGCCTCGATGCCGATTGCCGCCGCGCGGCGGACCGGCCTCAGCCGCTGGATCCACGTCAAGGCGGGGGAGTTCGCGATCCTCTTCGTCTGCGCCGTCACTCTCTTCTCGCTATCCACCCAGGCGCTCTACCTCGGCTTCCAGGGTTCCTCGATCGCCTACCAGTTGCAGATCACCCGCTTCGAACTGATCCTCAGCGTCCTCCCGCACGCGATCCCGGAGCTGACCGCGCTCTTCCTGCCGCTTGCCGCCTGGTTGATCGCCAGCCGCCGCGGCGAGTGGAACCAACTGCTCGCCGCGACCCTGATCACCGTCACCCTGGCGATCCCGGTCCTGATCGCCGCCGCGGCGATCGAGGTCTTCGTCTGGCCGCACATCCTCCGCGATCTATCGCCGATCACCTACTCGTTCCCCTTCTGAGCCACCGTCGCCGCCGGCCGCCGTCCACGTAAGATCGCCGCTCATGTCTGGGTACGAGCCGAAGGAGATCGAGCGCAAGTGGCAGCGGGTCTGGGCCGAGGAGAAGACCTGGGAGGTCGCCAACCCCGGTCAGCCCGGCTACGACGCCGAGAAGCCGAAGTCCTACGTGCTGGAGATGCTGCCCTACCCCTCGGGCGAGCCCCACGTCGGCCACCTCAAGTGCTACGCGGTCGGCGACGCGATCGCCCACTTCCGCCGCCGCCACGGCTTCGAGGTGATCCACCCGATGGGCTACGACTCCTTCGGCCTGCCGGCGGAGAACAACGCGATCAAAACCGGCGAGCCGCCACGGGTCGCGACCGAGCGCTCGATCGAGTCCTTCCAGCGCCAGTTCCGCGAGTGGGGGATCTCGATCGACTGGTCGCGCGAACTGGCGACCCACACGCCTGAGTACTACCGCTGGACCCAGTGGATCTTCCTGCAGCTGTTCGAGAAGGGGCTCGCCTACCGGACCGAGGCGCCGGTCCAGTGGTGCCCGAAGGACGCGACCGTGCTGGCCAACGAGCAGGTCGTCGACGGCCGTTGCGAGCGCTGCGGGACCGAGGTGATCCAGCGCAAACTCGAGCAGTGGTTCTTCCGCACCACCGAGTACGCCGACCGCCTGCTCGCCGACTTCGAGTCGCTCGAGTCCTGGCCCGAGCACGTGATCACGATGCAGCGCAACTGGATCGGCCGCTCCGAAGGGGCCGAGGTCGTCTTCCGCTGCGAGGAGGTCGACCTCGACTTCCCGGTCTTCACCACGCGTCCCGACACCCTCTTCGGCGCCACCTTCTTCGTCCTCGCGCCCGAGCATCCCGAGCTGGAGCGGCTCGTCGCCGGCACGCCGGCCGAGGAGGAGGTGCGCGAGTACGTCAATCGCGTCGGCCGCGAGTCGGCCTCCGAACGCGGGGCGGAGGACCGCGAGAAGACCGGCGTGCCGCTCGGCCGCTCGGTCGTCAACCCGGTCAACGGCGAGGAGATACCGATGTTCGTCGCCGACTACGTGCTGATGGAGTACGGGACGGGGGCGATCATGGCGGTGCCCGGACACGACAGCCGCGACTACGAATTCGCCCAGAAGTTCGGGCTGCCGGTACAGCGGGTGATCGAGGGCAGCGACCCCGAGGTCGCCCGCGACGACGAGGGGCTGCCGTACCCCGGCGACGGTGGGATGGTCGGCTCCGGCCGCTTCGACGGGAAGAACAACCGCGAGGCCTACGAGGAGATCGTCGCCTGGCTCGAGTCCGAGGGGCGCGGCAAGCCGGCGGTCAACTACCGCCTGCGCGACTGGCTGGTCTCGCGTCAGCGCTACTGGGGAGCGCCGATCCCCGTCGTCTATTGCGAGGAGTGCGGGATCGTGCCGGTGCCCGACGAGCAGCTGCCGGTCGAGCTGCCGGAGATCGAGGATTACGCCCCGCAGGGCAAGAGCCCGCTGGCCGCAGCCGAGGAGTGGGTCGCGACCGAGTGCCCGCGCTGCGGCGCCGCAGCGCGGCGCGAGACCGACACGATGGACACCTTCGTCGATTCCTCCTGGTACTTCCTCCGCTACCTGGACGCGCAAAACGGCAAGGCGCCCTGGGACCGGGAGGCGGCCGACTTCTGGATGCCCGTCGACCAGTACATCGGCGGCGTCGAGCACGCGATCCTGCACCTGATGTACGCCCGCTTCTTCACCAAGGCGCTGGCGGACCTCGGCCACCTCGGCGTGCAGGAGCCGTTCGCCAACCTGTTCACCCAGGGGATGATCACCCGCGACGGGGCGAAGATGTCGAAGTCGAAGGGCAACACGGTCAGCCCCGGCGACTACGTCGAGCGCTACGGCGCCGACACCGCCCGCACCTACGTCTGCTTCATGGGACCGCCGGAGCGCGGCGGCGACTGGACCGACGAGGGGGTCGAGGGGGTCAACCGCTTCCTCTCGCGGCTCTGGCGGCTCTGCGAGGAGGCCGAGCAGAAGACGGACCCCGTCAGGCCGAGCGGGCCGGGCGAGGGTGAGGCGCGAGCGCTGGTCGCCAAGGCGCACTGGGCGATCGACAAGGCCACCCGCGACTTCCAGCGCGGCTTCCAGTTCAACACGGTGATCTCGGCGGTGATGGAGCTGGTCAATGACGCCTACCGGGTTAAGGACGGGCTCTACGGCACTCCCGAGGGGGGCGCGGCGGTCCGTTTTGCGACCGCGACCGCGGCCTCGCTGATCTTTCCCTTCGCGCCCCACCTCGGCAGCGAGGTCTACGAGCGGCTGGCCGGCGGCCGGGTCTGGGAGCAGCCCTGGCCCGAGGCCGACCCGGCCTTGCTCGTCAGTGACACTGTCACGCTCGTCGTCCAGGTCAACGGCAAGCTGCGCGACCGGATCGAGGCGCCGGCGGAGGCGCCGAAGGACGAGCTGCTGCGCCTTGCCCGCGAAAGCGAGAAGGTGGCCAAGCATCTCGACGGCCAGGAAATAGTCAAGGAAATTGTAGTTCCGGGCAAGCTGGTCAACCTGGTGGTCCGGTAGGGCCCGCCACCGGGCCCGACCGTTCTGCTAGAAAGCCGCCGAATGCTGGTCAGGCGTCTCAACGAAGCGGCCGTGGAGGAGTGGCACCGCCTCCGCGCCCATGTCCTCATGGACGCGGGCGAACTCGGCTCCCGCAACCTCTCGGTCACCTGGGTGACGGTGCCGGGCGGGGCGAACCAGACGCTGCATTCTTCCGACGAGGCCGAGCAGGCCTACGTCGTCGTCCGCGGCAGCGGCACGATGTCGGTCGCCGGCGACACCCAGCAGGTCGCCGAGGGCGATCTGATCCTCGTCCCGCCCGCGACCGAGCACTCGATCGGCAACGACGGCGACGTCGAGCTGGCCTGCGTCTCGATCCAGTCGCCCCCGGTGGCTGCGGCCGAGCTCTACAGCGACCAGCTGGCCGAGGTTTCGGGATATGACGACGAGGACGATTACTAGTCCGTAGTCGCAGTTCCGCGCGGGTCCTGTCGCTGAAGATTTGAACTGTGCGCGCCACGCGTGCGCCCGGGCGCGGCAGCATCGGCGGGGATGCCGGAGATGAGTCGGAGCCAGCTGGTCGTGTACGCCGCGGTGGCGCTCGCGCTGCTGCTGGTCGGGGCGCGGGCGATTCGCGGCGAGGGTGAGGCCGAGACCTCGTTCGCGGCTGGGACGGGGGGTGGATCAGGCGGGAGTGGGGGTGGGAGCTTCTCGGTCGGCGGTTCGAGCGGCGAGGTGGTCGTCGACGTAACCGGGGCGGTGCGGCGGCCGGGCGTCTACCGGATGCCGGCGGGGAGCCGGGTCAACGACGCTGTCGCCCGCGCCGGCGGGGCGGCGCCGCGGGCCCAGCTGGAAGCGATCAACCTGGCGGCGCGACTGGCCGACGGGCAGCAGGTGGTGGTGCCGGAGCGGGTTCCCGGCGGAGCGGTGGGGGTCGCCGCGGGTGGCGAAGAAGGTCCGATCAGCCTCGGCACCGCCACCGTCGAGCAGCTGGAAGAGATCGAGGGGATCGGGCCGGTGACCGCGGGCGACATCATCGCCTTCCGCGACGAACACGGCGGCCTCTCCTCGATCGACCAGCTGGACCAGGTGCCGGGAATCGGCCCGGCGACGATGGACTCGCTGCGGGACCGGCTGCAGCCCTAGATGAAAGGTTCGCCGCAGCCCGCCCTGCCAGTTCTCGTCGGGATCGTCCTGCTGGTCGCGGTGGCGCTGTCCCAGAGCACCGAGATCCGTGCCCGCGCGGCCGAGGGGCTCGGTCGCGGGATGCCGGCCCGTGAGGCGGCGCTGGCTCGCGGCTTCGTGCTCGGCGAGGACGACGAGGTCGACGAGGCGACGAAGGATGACTTCCGGCGCTCCGGCCTCAGCCACCTCCTGGCGGTATCGGGTCAGAACGTCACCCTGCTGGCACTGCTGGCGATGCCCCTGCTGGGAGCCTTCGGCGTCCCGCTGCGCGAGCGCCTGGTCTGGGTGCTGGCGCTGATCGCCGTCTACGTGCCGGTGGCGGGCGCCGGGCCCTCGATCCAGCGGGCGGCGGTGATGGGCGTCCTCGGTCTGCTGGCAACGATGGGAGGGCGACGCGCCTCGAGGTTCTACGCGCTGGCGCTGGCGGCCCTGGTGACGCTGGCGGTCAACCCCGGCATCGCCGCCGACGTCGGCTGGCAGCTGAGCTTCGCGGCGGTGATCGGGATTCTGCTGCTGACGCGCCACCTGCGGGAGGCGCTCGTCGCCCGCCTCGGGGCAGGGAGGTGGCGCCGCGCCCGGGCCGAGGGGATGGCGGTGACCGTCGCGGCGACGCTGGCGACGGCCCCGCTGATCGCCTTCCACTTCGAAACGCTCTCGACCACCACCCTGTTCGCCAACGTCCTGGCGCTGCCGGCGGTGGCCCCGGCGATGTGGCTGGGCATGTGCAGCGCCGGCCTGGCCCAGCTGCCGGGCGTGCCGCTGGAGCCCCTCAACGGCCTCAACGCGCTGCTGCTCGCCTACATCGCGCAGGTGGCGACCTGGTGCGCGTCGCCGGAATGGGCGCAGCTGCGGGTCCATCTCGACGGGACCGGTCTCGCCGTCGCCTACCTTGGCCTGGGGACCGCCCTGCTGGCCTGCTGGCGCTGGCCTCGCCAGACGCTTGCCGTCGCCGCACTCGCGCTCGCCTGCTGGCTGCCGCTGCCTCGGTTCGGTGGTGGCGCCGAGGCAATGCCGCCGCGAGGGCTGCGGGTCGAGGTCCTCGACGTCGGCCAGGGGGACGCGATCCTCCTGCGGCCCGCAAACGCTCCTGCCGTCCTCGTCGACGGCGGCCCGCCGGGAGACCAGCTGGCCCGCAAGCTGGAACAGGCGGGCGTGGACCGGCTCGGAGCGGTCGTCGTCACCCATGACCAGTCCGACCACGTCGGCGGGATCGAAGAGCTGCTCGGCAATTTCCCCGTCGCGAGGATGCTCTTCGCCCGCGCCGGGCGCCCGCTGCTCGCCCGGGCGGCGGCGGCCGGGGTCGAGCCGGAGCGGCTCGCGGCCGGGCGTGAGCTGCGCTCCGGCGCTTTGCGGCTGCGCGTCCTCTGGCCCCCACCGGACCTGCTCACGAATCCGGCTCCGGGAGGGGACCCGAACCAGATGGCGCTGGTGATCGAGGCCGACTGGCGGGACTTCAGCATGCTGCTCACGGCCGACGCCGAGGCCGAGGCGGTGCCGATCGAACCCGGGCCGATCGACGTCCTCAAGGTGGCCCATCACGGCAGCGACGACGCCGGCCTCGCTGGCCTGCTCGACCGGGCGCAGCCGCGGCTGGCGGTGATCTCGGTCGGGGAGGGCAACCCCTACGGACATCCCACGGCCGGAACCTTGGCGACCCTGAGAGCGCATCGGGTGCCCACTTTGCGCACCGACGAGGAGGGCGAGATCACGATCGAGGTCGAACCGGGCTCCTTCCGGCTGGACAGTTGATCGAATCGAAACTTGAGGAACCTGATCCAATCGCTTGGGCCGGCCGCGCCGCTGTCGATGCACGACTTGGTGCGCCATATCTCCCAAACCAGTCTCTTTCGCTCGCTGCGGCGGGCCAGCATCGCCGGCGACGGTCTGCCGGAACGGATGCGCAGCACCGCTTTCGCCTTTCTCGGCCTGACCGCGGCCGCGGGCCTGGCGATGGTCGCGCTCTTCGCCCATGTCGGCTTCTCGGTCCTCTCTCCGGCACCGGCTCCGGGCGGGCCGGTGCGCGGCGGTGCAGTGTCGAAGGCGGTGGCGCTCGAGCGCGGGCCGGCAGGGTCGGCCGCGGTCGGAGCGGCGCGACCGAGCGCCGGGACCGAGCCGGCCGATGGCTCGCGATCGGGCGGCTCCTCCCCGAGCGGGGAAACCGCCGACCCCGTGGCGGTGGCCTCGCCTGCGCCGGTTCCGGCGGGCGCGCCGAGCGGAGGCATCGAAACCGGCGGAGGCGATGGAGCCGGCAGCCCGGCTCCGAGCCCCCAGCCGGCCCCGGCTCCCACGCCTAGCCAGACGCCGAGTGCCGATCCGCCCGCGGCTTCGCAGCCAGGGTCCAGCCCGCCCGTCAAACCGACCCCCAAGCCGCCGGCACAGCCAGCCGCGCCGGAGCCAGAACCAGCGCCGGCCCCCGGCAACTCGCAGTCGAGCGCCGCCGCGGCCAACGCCAGCGAACGCGGCATCGAAGCGTCGTCCAAGTCCTCGGCCGCGGCGGTCGCACCGGAAGCCGATCCTGGCAACGGCAACGGCAAAGCGCTCGGCCACGACAAGTAGCGCGCGAGCGAGCCGGGCCAATATCTAGACTCGACCAATGGCCGACCAGATGCGCCCGCTCTACCTGATCGCCGGCAGCGACGGGGCGAAGATCGATGCGACCAGGGGGCGGCTGCGGGCGCGGGCCGAGCGCGAGGGCGGCTCGGACGCCCTGGAGGTCTTCGAGCCGGGGGAGGGCAGGGGGATGCCCGACCACGAGGCTCTGCTGGCGTCGATCCCGGCGATGTCGCTGATGGACTCCCGCCGCTATCTGCTCGCCGACGGGATCGAGCGCTGGCGAGACAAGCAGCTCGAACCGGTGCTGAAAGCGCTGGCGGAGTTGCCTCCCGACCTGACCCTGGTGCTGATCTGCCGCGACAAGCCGGCGGCGAAGCTGGTCAAAGCCGTGAAGGCGGCGAAGGGGGAGGTGCACGAGTTCGAGGCGCCGAAGGCGCGGGAGATGCCCCGCACCCTGGTTGCCGAGGCGCAGCGGCTCGGGTTCCGGCTCGATCCCGCCGCGGCGCGGATGCTGGTCGAGCGGATGGGCGCCAACCCGGTGCGACTCCACAACGAGCTCGAGCGGCTCGCCCTCTGGGCTGGCAAGGGCGGAGAGGTCGATGCGGCCGACCTGTCGGAGATGATCGCCGACACCTCCGAGATGGCCGTCTGGTCGCTTTCGGACGCTCTGATCGAAGGCAACGCCGCCGCGGCGATGAGGATCGGCGAGCGCCTGATCGGGCAGGGGGAGAACGTCACCGGACTGATCTACGGGCTCGCCTCGCGCCTGCGCGGCGCCTGCGCGGCGACCGCCCAGCTCGAGGAGGGGATCCCGCCGAAGCAGGTCGAGTCCTCGCTGAAGATGCACCCCTACGCCGCAAAGCAGTTGGTCGGCCGCCTGCGCGACACCGACCTCGAGAGCCTGCGGATGGCGACCGAGACCCTGGCCGACCTGGAGCTGTGGTGCCGCGGCGGCGCCGACTACGGCGACGAGCTCGCGTTCACGCTGGCGCTGCGGCGGGCGGCAGTCGGGGCGGCTTAGCTACGAGGCGGAGCCGGCCATACGGGCGGCTTTCGACTTCTTGCGGGCGCCGGTGTTCTTGTGGAGGGCGCCCTTCTGCACGGCCTTGTCGATCTTCGAGACGAGGTCGCGCTGCTCGGTGGCTACGGTGTCGGCATCGCCGGACTCGACCGCGCTTTCGAGCCGTCGGAAGTGGGTCTTCACCGTGCTCGTGAGCAGGCGGTTCTCGGTCCGCTCGCGCTCGCTGCGTAGGATCCGCTTCTTCTGTGAGGCTATGTTGGCCATGTCAAGTACCCGAGCGGGCACCTTGCCGGCTCCGGGCGGCCGCCGACTATAGCGATTGAGACGAAGCTTGGAGACGCCCAGGGCACCTGACACCCCCGATCCCGACCAGCGGTCGCTCAACGAGGACGTGGCGGCCTGGGAGGCCGAGGCCTTCGAACCGGGAGAGGAACTGGACCACGGGCCCTCCGCCGGGCGCCTGGCCCGCTCGACCGCCTTCTTCTCCTTCGCCACCGCCGCCTCGCGCGTCGCCGGGCTCGCCCGCGAAGTGGTCGCCGCCGGTTACTACGGGATCAGCGGCCCCGTTTCGGCCTTCACGGTCGCCTTCCAGGTCCCGAACCTGATCCGCGCCCTGTTCGCCGACGCGGCGCTGCAGCCCGCCTTCGTCCCGGTCTTCACCGAACTGCTCGGCCAGAAGGCCTACAAGGAGGCGTTCCGCCTCGCCTCGACGATGCTGCTGCTGGTGACGATGGTGCTGGGGGCAATCACCGCCCTCTTCGTCCTCCTCGCGCCGGTGATCATGCCGGTCTTCGCGCCGGGATTCGACCAGGAGATCACCGACCTCACCGTCTCCCTCTCCCAGGTGCTCTTCCCGATCCTCGTCCTGCTCGGGATCAGCGGCATCGTCGTCGGCATCCTCAACAGCTACGACCGCTTCGGCGCCTTCGCGATCGCGCCGCTGTTCTGGAACCTGACGATCATCCTCGTCCTCGTCGTCCTCGAGCCCCTGTTCCACGGCCAGGACCGGATCTACGCCTACGCGATCGGGATCCTCGTCGGCACCCTGGTCCAGCTGCTGATCCCCGCATGGGACCTGCGCAACACGCCCTTCCGCTTCAGCTGGAGCTTCGACTGGCGCGATCCGAAGGTGCGCCGGGTGTTGGTGTTGATGCTGCCGGTGACGATCAGCCTCGGTTTGATCAACTTCAACCTGCTGATCAACAGCTTCTTCGGCAGCCTCGTTTCCGACGAGGCGCCGGCAGCGATCGACAAAGCCTTCCGCATCTACCAGTTGCCGCAGGGGATCTTCTCGGTGGCGATCGCGACGGTGCTGTTCCCGACCCTGGCCCGGTTCGCAAACGCCGGGGAGATCGACAACCTGCGGGCGACGATGGCGAACGGGATGCGGCAGATCCTCTTCGTCCTCGTCCCGGCGGCGGCGGCGATCCTCGCCCTCTCGGACCCGATGATCCGGCTCATCTACCAGCGGGGGGAGTTCAGCCCCGGTGAGACGGCGGTGGTGGCGACGGCCCTCTTCTGGTTCGCCTTCTCGCTGCCGACCAACGGCCTCTACCTGCTGCAGACGCGGACCTTCTTCAGCTTGCAGCGACCCTGGCAGGCGACGGCGCTGGCGACGATCGACCTCGTCGTCTCGGCGCTGGCGGCGCTCGCGCTCTACGAGCCCTTCGGGGTCGGCGGCATCGTCGCCGGAACGGGCATCGGGACGAGCGTCGCGGTGATCTCCCAGGCGGTGATCCTGCGCCGCGAGTTCGGGGGCCTCGAGCTGCGACGTCTCTTCTCGACGGCTCTCCGGATCACGATCGCCGCCGTCGCCCTGGCGGGGGTTGGTTGGGTGGTCTGGGACGTGCTCGACCAGGCCCTCGGGCGCGGCCTGATGGGCCAGATCGTCTCCCTCGGCGTCGGCCTCGGCGCCGGCGGCGTCGTCTACGTGGCTGTAGCCAAATTGCTGCAAGTGGCCGAGCTCGAGCAGATGAGCCGTCTGCTGCTGCGGCGGGGCCGCTAGCGCCGAATGCTCGATCTGGGGCGGTACCTGCTGGGGGTGGGGGAGATTCTGCTGCTTGGGGGCTTCGCCTGGCTGGGGGGAACCGCCCTGCGCCGCCGGCTGCTGCCGCGGTTCGAGGAGGCGCCGGCGCATCTGGCCAGCGCGGTGATCGCGCTCGCGCTGGTGATTTGGCCCGCGGAGTTGCTTGGGAGCTTCGGCTGGTGGGATCCGGTGCCGTATCTGGTGGTGGTCGTCGCCGCCGGGCTGGTCCTCTGGTGGTTCGCGCCGCGCCTAGAGCCGGAGGAGGGTCGTCCCCACCCATACCTGCTGGGTGGGGTGGGGACGACCCTCCTCCGGCGGGGCGGGCGCGTGTGGGTGGTCGTGGGGGCGCTGGTGATCGCTGGGATCGCCTTCATCGCTTTCGCGCTGGAAGCGAAAGGCAAGCTCTCGACGGGGATGACCGGGTTCGACAGCACCTGGTACCACGGGCCGTTCGCGGGGGGGTTCTTTCAGAGCGGCGATACGTGGGACCTGCACTTCATCGCACCGCAGTTCCTGGCCTGGTTCTATCCGGCGAACGGCGAAATCTTCCATGCGGCCGGGATGCTGGCCTTCGGGCGTGATCTGCTCTCGCCGTTTCTCAACCTCGGCTGGTTCGTCGGGTGCTTGGTGGCGTGTTGGTGCATCGGGCGGCCGTTCCGGGTCGCGTCGTGGTCGCTGGTGCTCGGGGCGCTCGCGCTGAGCGTGCCGGCGCTGGCGGACCAGGCGGGGGAGGCGCGGAACGACATCGTCGGGATCTTCTTCCTATTGGCTGGCGTGGCGGTGATGGTGAATGCCTGGGACGGGGAGGGAGAAACTGAGAAGAAGCTGGGTGGGGAGGTGGGTGGCGCAGGCGTCGGTCCGTACCTCGTAGTTGGACTTGCCGCGGGTTTGGCTGCGGGGACGAAGCTGAATTTTCTGCTGCCGGCGGCAGTGCTCGTCGTCGGGCTCGCGCTGGTCGCTGAGAAAGGGGACAGGGCGCGCGCGTTCGTGGCCGCTGCCTTGGCCGCTCTGGCCGGGGGCGGCTACTGGTACCTCCGCAACCTCGTCCACAGCGGTAACCCCCTGCCGTGGATCCACCACCTAGGCCCAATCGACCTTCCCGCGCCCGATCAGGCGCTGGGCGGCCGCGAAGCCCACTCCGTCGTCGGCTACCTCACCAATGGCAGCGTCTGGTCCGACTGGTTCCTCCCCGGCCTCCACGACGGCCTCTGGCATCTCTGGCCGCTCTTCATCGCCGGCGCCCTCGGCGGCCTGATCCTGGCCGTCCTCCAGTTCCGTGGTTCCTTTGTCCGGGGTATCAGGACAAAGGAACCACGGAACGAGTTGACGCTGGCGTTGGCGGGCCTTGTCGGGCTGGCAACTGCGGTGGCGTGGCTGATCGCGCCTACCTCCGCTTCCGGTCCAGACGGGATGCCACGCGGCTTCGAGTCCGGTCTGCGCTATCTCGCGCCCGCCCTCGTCCTCGGTCTCGCGCTGCTGCCGACGGCGCCGGTCGTTCAGGCCGGCATCGCTCGTCTCGATGCGCTCCGGTCATTTGCTCCGCATAGCGACACGAATGACCGGCGCACCTCTCGGAGCGTGCGTGTGTGGAGTCTGTCGGCCGCGATTGCGGCACTCGTTCTGGTGGTCGCCGGCGGCTATCCGGTGCAGCGCCACTACCTCCAGAGCCGCTACGAGGACCCGAGCTTCACCTCGGCCCCAGGCCTCAATGCCGCCTTCGCCTGGGCCCGCGACGTCTCCGACGCTCGCATCGCCACCACCAGCACCCGCCAGTACCCCCTCTTCGGCACCGACCTCTCCAACCAGGTCCAATACCTCGGCATCGAGCAACCCCATGGAGGCTTCGAGGCAGCCGAAGACTGCCGCACCTACCTCCGTCTCCTCGCCGAAGGCAACTACGACTACGTGGTAGCCACCAAGGACCGCCTAGAACCAGGCAAGCCCCCGTACCCAGCCACGGCCAGATGGACCGAAGCGGCCGGAGGAGAAACCATCCTGAGAAAGCCCCCGACGGTCGTGTTCGAGCTGCCGCAGCGCTTTCGTCCCGGGGCGTGTAGCTGACCGACGCCTCGACCGGCGGGTGGCGTGGGCGCAGGGGATGCCGAGCATCCTGCGCAGGCATCCCCTAACAGCCCGCGACGGGTCCCGCCGGCCAACCGCCCCAGTCCCTCATACTCACCACGCCCCATGGACCACATCCGCAACTTCAGCATCATCGCCCACATAGACCACGGCAAGTCGACCCTGGCCGACCGCATCCTCGAGCTCACCGGCGCCGTCGACCCGAAGAAAATGCAGGCGCAACTGCTCGACTCGATGGACCTCGAGCGCGAGCGCGGGATCACGATCAAGGCCCAGGCGGTCCGGGTCGAGTACACGGCGAAGAACGGCGAGACCTACCACCTGCACCTGATCGACACGCCCGGCCACGTCGACTTCTCCTACGAGGTCTCACGCAGCCTCGCCGCCTGCGAGGGCGCCCTGCTGGTCGTCGACGCCGCCCAGGGCGTCGAGGCGCAGACCGTCGCCAACACCTACCTTGCGATCGAGAACGGGCTGGAGCTGATTCCTGTGATCAACAAGGTCGACCTGCCCGGCGCCGAGCCGGAGCGGACTGCGCAGGAGATCGCCGACCTGCTTGGCGGGGATCCCGAGGAAGCGCTGCCGATCTCGGCCAAGACCGGGGAGGGCGTGCTCGAGGTGCTGGAGGCGATCGTCGCGCGCATACCGCCGCCACGCGGCGAGGCTGACGCCCCGACCCGCGCCCTGATCTTCGATTCCGAGTTCGACCCCTACCGCGGCGTGATCGCCTACGTGCGGATGGTCGACGGCTCCTTCCGCAAGGGGGACCGGATCCTGGCAATGCAGAACGGGACCGAAGCCGACATCGACGACATCGGCTTTTTCCGCCCGACGATGATCGGCGTCCAAGGGATGGACGCGGGCGACGTCGGCTATCTGATCACTGGGATCAAGGACGTCACCAAGCTGCGGGTCGGCGACACGCTCACCGCCCAGGCGAACCCCGCCTCCGGGCCGCTCGAGGGCTACCGCGAGGTACGGCCGATGGTCTTCTGCGGCCTCTTCCCGATCGACACCGACCGCTACGAAGACCTGCGCGACGCGCTCGAGAAGCTCTCCCTCAACGACGCCGCCCTCTCCTGGGAGCCGGAGACCTCGGAGGCGCTCGGGTTCGGCTTCCGCTGTGGCTTCCTCGGCCTGCTCCACATGGAGATCGTCCGCGAGCGGCTGGAGCGCGAGTACGACCTCGATCTGCTGGCGACGACGCCGAACGTGCGCTACATCGTCAACCTCACCAACGGCGAGACCAGGGAGGTCCACAGCCCGACCGACCTGCCCGACCCCGCCTCGATCTAGACGATCGAAGAGCCCTACATCCGGGCGACGGTGATCTGCCCGAAAGAGCAGGTTGGCGCGGTGATGGAGCTCTGCCAGCAGCGGCGGGGCACCCACGTCGACATGCACTACCTCAGCCCGCAGCGGGTGCAGCTTCGCTACGACCTGCCGCTGGCCGAAATCGTCCTCGACTTCTTCGACCTGCTCAAGTCCTCGACCCGCGGCTACGCCTCGCTGGACTACGAGCCGATCGGAAACCAAGTCTCCGACCTGGTCAAAGTCGACATCCTCCTCGCCGGCGAGAAGGTCGACGCGCTCTCGATCATCGTCTTCCGCGACTTCGCCTACGACCAGGGCAAGCGCCTCGTCGGCCGGCTGCGGAAGACGATCCCGCGCCAGATGTTCGACGTCCCGGTCCAGGCCGCGGTCGGCTCCAACGTCCTCGCCCGCGAGACGGTCAAGGCCCTGCGCAAGGATGTAACCGCGAAGCTCTATGGCGGCGACGTCACCCGTAAGAACAAGCTGCTGAAGAAGCAGAAAGCGGGGAAGAAGCGGATGAAGGCCGTGGGCCGGGTTGAAGTGCCGCAGGAGGCGTTCCTGGCGGTGCTGGAGATCGACGAATAGCGTTCCCTTCCTCGGTGGCTGCCCGGCCAGTATTGTGCCCGCCCATGGCACTCAAGACTGATGCGGTTGGCAAGGAATGGTCCGGTTCCACGTACCAGGTGGGGCGGGAGAAGATCAAGGAGTACGCGAACGCGCTGGGCATCGACAACCCCGTGCACCATCACGTCGAGGCGGCCCGCGCCGCCGGTTTCCGCGACGTGGTGGCGCCGCCGATGTTCGCCGTCGTCTACAGCAGCCCGGCGGTCGCGCCGGCGATCCTCGACCCCGAGGTGGAGCTGAACTTCGCGGCGATGGTCCACGGCGGCCAGGAGTTCGTTTGGGACGAGCCCGCCTGCTCGGGCGACGAGATCACCACCTCCTCCAAGTGCCTCTCGATCGAGGAGAAGGACGGGAAGGGCTTCTACGTGTTCGAGACCAACTCCGTGAACCAGGACGGCGCCCAGGTCGCGCGCGGCACCTGGACGCTGATCGTCAGGGGGGTTTGAGATGGCTGATCTGAACGCCGGTGACCAGGTCCCGGAGCTGCGGGTCACCCCGGACAAGTACCTGCCGCACCGCTATGCCGGCGCCTCGGGCGACTTCAACCCGATCCACATCGACGACGAGCTGGCGAAAGCCGTCGGGCTGCCGCGCAACATCCTCCACGGCCTCTACTCGATGGGCCTGGTGGCGAAAGCCAACGCGGCGCTGGCCGATGGCGACCCGCGAGCGCTGAAGCGCCTCTCGGTGCAGATGCGCGGAATGGGGGTGCCGGAGCAGGAGATCGTCGTCACCGGCACGGTCAAGTCGGCCGACGGCAACCGGGTCGTGGTCGACACCGTCGCGTCCCAGGGCGAGACCGCTCTGATCAAGAACGCCGAGGCGGAACTAGAGCTCTGAGGGGGGAGGGGCCGGGCATCCCCCTTCTCTCAACTTTTTCCGAGATCGGTGGGAGCCGTCCAAGGGGGCGCTTCCGCGAAAAAGTACAAGCCGTT
>DATFQO010000067.1:0-10250 GCA_035264245.1 Solirubrobacterales bacterium | reverse complement strand
CCCTTCTCCAGCGCCTTGCGGGCGGCGATGTCGTCGGCGTAGCGGGCGTCGGCCGCGATCGGGAAGTGAGCGCCCTCAGTGAGGCCGGTCAGCGAGCCGACCAGGTCGGAGGGAAGGCGGCCGTAGGCGCGGGCATAGAGGAGGACCTCCTGCACGTACCAGTCGGCGTGGTTGTAGGCGAAGATCGCCTGGTAGAGGTCGTCGTTGCCGCCGGCGAGCTTCAGGTAATGGGCGGCGGCGCAGATCGCGTCGACAGGGTTGTAGGGATCTTTCTTGCCGTCGCCGTTGGCGTCGAGGCCGAAGGCTTCCCAGCTGGAGGGGAGGAATTGCATCCAGCCGAGGGCGCCGGCGCTGGAGACGTTGAGGTTGGTGCCGAACGCGGTCTCGATTTTGTTGATCGAGGCGAGCACCTCCCAGGGGATCCCGTATTCGGTGCCGCAGGCCTGGTAGATCGGCAGCAGGAAGGGCGGGATTTCAAAGCTGTCGATGACGAAGTTGGGGACGCCGATCGGGGCCGGGCCGAAGGGCGCGATCGTCGTCGTCGGATTGGCGGTGGTGGGGGTGCCGCCGGAGGCGTAGGGGGAGCCGCCGTCGGTCCCCTGCGCTGCCGGCTGGTCGCCGCCGCCGTTGGCGCTCGGCGCGGTCACGGCGCCGCTGTTGGTGCCGCCGCTGGCGTCGCCGAGCTCGTCATTGTGGGCGACCCCATTCTTGCCGGCGGGATCGTTGCCGACGATTTCGTCGCCCGCCCGCACGCCGTCCTTGCCAGGGATCGGAGCCGGCGCGGGGGCTGGGCTAGGGCTGGGGAGGGGCGCCGATTCGGTCTCGCCCGGCTGCGGTTCGGGAGCGGGCGCCGGGGCCTCGTCGGTGTCTTCGGGCGATTCGCAGTCGGGATCGAGTTCATCGCTGAGGCCGTCGCCGTCGTCGTCGATGCCGTTGGCGCAGGCGGGAGCCTGCAGCGAGGGGATCGCCGTCGTCGTGGTCGCGGCGGGGTCGGCGACGGAGCTGTCCGAGAGCGGGTCGGCGCCGGCCAGGGCAGTGCCCAGAGCACTGACCAGCAGGAGGCTGGCAAAGGCGACGAAGAGTGCGATCTTGGTTCTCATCCCAAAGCGACCCTGCCCACGCTCGGATTCCCCTCCCTGGGCAGTTGTAGGAAGCTACCCACTAGTACGGGCGTCCGCAACGCACATCGGCGCTCCCAACAAGGGCTTAATCAACGTTTGCGACATCGCTGTAACGGGAGATTTTCAGGCGTGCCGGATGCGCTCGTTAAGCTGCTGTGACTTGACCTACGAGGATGACGAGCAGGACGGGCTGCGGGCCCGGGCGGAGCAGGCGCTTGGCGAGTTGGCGCAGGCGTTGATCGACAACCCGACGCTGCACGACGCCGTCACCGCCGCCCTCGGGGCGCGGGAGAAGGCGCTGGAGGCCCAGCAGGCGGCGATGAGCGCCCTCAATCTTCCCTCGGCGACCGACGTCGAACGGCTCGAGCGGCGACTGCGCTCGTTCTCCCAGCGATTGGAGGACGTCGAGGAGGCAATCGACGACCTCAGCCGCGAACTCGGCGCCCTGCGCCGCGAGAACGCGAAAACGACCGCGAAGAAAGCCAAAGCCTAACCCTAGAGTTGAGGGTTAGAGTACGTCTGCGGCAGCCCTTCCGGCGACTTTCGCCGCCGCCACGAGCTCTTCGTCGGGCAGCTGACCGGAGTCGCTTTTCTCGGTGACGACGAGGACGGCTGCGGCGGCGACCCCGAGCTCCGCGGCGGCAGCCAGCAGCGCCGCGGTCTGCATATCGGCGGCCTCCGCCAAGGTCGACGGGAGGTCGCGCTCCGGCCGATAGAGGCTGTCGAGGCTCAGCACCGCGCCGAGGTGGGCGCCGGGAAGAGCGGCACGCAAGGCGTCGGTCAGCCGCTCGTCGGGCCGCACGCCGTCCCGAGCCTCGTCCACGACGAGTAAGTCGCCCAGGTTGAGCTCGCCCAACGAGGCGCAGGTTCCAATCCGGATCGCGCGCCGCACTCCCAGTTCGGCGAGGTCGGCGAGGACGACCGAGGCGCTCGGCCCGCCCATCCCCGTCGCCTGGATCGTCAGCTGGGCCCCCGCTTCGGTCACCCCGGTGTAGCCCCACAGCCCACGGGCGTGATTGCTCATCTTCGGCTCGGCCAAAAGCTCCTGGGCCAGCATCAGCGCCCGGCCTGGGTCGCCGACGAGGATCGCGTCAGCCGCGATCGGGGCGGTCGGTCTCAGTCGCGCCGGCATCGACGGTCGAATCTAGCCGCCCAGGCACGGCGCCGACATCGGGGAGAAACGGCCCCCGCCGAATTTGCTCCAGCCGGACAAAGACCTGATCGCCCTCCGTCCATAGCTTGGTCTCGTCTCATCCAAACGCGACTCCGGGGCAGTGATCCCCGGCGGGCAAGGAGGAAATGGAAATGAAGAGGAGGTTGATGATCGCCGCTCCGGTAGCCGCGATCGCCTCGCTGGTATTGCCGGGCGCCGCCTTCGGCGCCGAAGCGCCGGCGATCCTGGAAACCCCGGAGGCCAGCATCAATGCGATGTGGGTGATCGTCGCCGCCTGTCTGGTGATGTTCATGCAGGCCGGGTTCCTGCTCTTGGAGGTCGGGTTCTCCCGGGCCAAGAACGCGGGGGCCGGCGTGGCCAAGGTGCTGGTGAACTTCTCGATCGCCTCGCTCTGTTACTGGGCGTGCGGCTTCGCGCTGGCGTTCGGCGGGCTCGGTGAGTTCGCCGGGACGCACGGGTTCTTCCTCGACGTCGGCTCCTCGGTCGAACAGGCCGGGCAGAGCATCCCGTTCGTCGAAACGTATTCGATCAGCCCGGCCGCGTTCATGTTCTTCCAGTTCGTGTTCTGCGCCGTCTCGCTGGCGATCGTCTGGGGCGCGACCCTGGAGCGGATCAAATTCGGCGCCTACGTCATCTACGCGATCATCTTCAGCGCCGTGCTGTACCCGATCCTCAGTCACTGGATCTTCGGCGGCGGCTGGCTGCAGGTCAACGTCGGGATGCAGGACTTCGCCGGCTCCACGGTGGTCCACCTGATCGGCGCGACCGGAGCCTTCGCGGCGCTGCTGCTGCTCGGCCCGCGGATCGGCAAGTACACGAAAGACGGCAAACCGCGGGCGATCCCGGGGCACTCGATGCCGCTGGTCGGCCTCGGCGTCCTGATCCTCTGGCTCGGCTGGTTCGGGTTCAACCCCGGCTCGACCCTCGGCGCGATCGGCGGCCGTTTCGCTGAAGTCGTCGTCGTCACCAACCTGGCCGCGGCCGCCGGCGTCGTCGCCGCGGTGGCGATCATGTGGATGAAGACGAAGACGATCGACATCGGCATGGCCGGCAACGGCGCGATCGCCGGCCTGGTCGCGATCACCGCGCCCTCCGGCTACGTCGAGTACTGGGCCGCGCCGATCATCGGCGCGATCGCCGGCGTGATCGTCGTCTACGGCGTGCTCGCGATCGAGAAGGTGATCGACGACCCGGTCGGCGCCCTCTCGGCTCACGGCCTCGCCGGTATCTGGGGCACCCTCAGCTGCGGCATCTTCACCTCGCCGCGGCTGGCGGAACTGAACGAAGTCGGCGATCCGGGCCTCTGGTACAGCGGCTCCTTCCACCAGCTCGGCGCCCAGGCGCTGGGTGTGGCGGTCGCCTTCGCCTGTGTGTTCGTCGCCTCCTACGCGATCTTCTTCGCGATCAAGAAGACGATCGGGCTGCGGGTGTCGGCGGAGGAAGAGGATGCCGGTCTCGACATCTCCGAGCACGGGATGTACGGGTACCCGGAGCAGTTCATCCCCCAGCCGGAGTACTCGACGGGTGCGCCTCGGGCCGGCATGCCGCCGGCTCCGGTCCCGGCGCCGTCCGTCGCTACCCCGATGACCAGCGAGTCCTAGGAGGCCTGGACGCATGAAAAAGATAGAGGCGTACATCCGCCACGAGGCGTTCGAGCCGATCCGGGCCGAGTTGCTCGACAAGGGATTCCCCTCCCTGTCGATCATCGAGGCCAAGGGCTCGGGTCGTCAGAAAGGCATCGTCGAGCGGTATCGCGGCTCGACCCTTACCGTCAACGTCCGGCCGAAGATCAAGTTGGAGGTCGTGATCGAGGACAAAGACAAGGACATAGTCGTCGAGGCGATCCTCCGGCACGCCCGGACGGGCGAGGTCGGAGACGGCAAGATCTTCGTGCTGCCGGTGGAGGAGGCGATTCGCATCCGCACCGGCGAGGACGGCCAGTCCGTCCTCCAGCTGCACGAGGAGTCGGAGATCCCCACCTAAAGCGCCCGACGGCAAACGCCTGACGGCACTCCGACGTTCCCCCAGAACAAGAGCCAACGGGGCGGCCTCCGAGCCGCCCCGTTTGTTTGTGTGGGTGGTAGGGAGGGCGTGGGCACCCCCCGTCAAAGACCGTCGCGCAGCTGGTCGGACTTCCACTGCTAGGCGTGACTTCTTGAGCCTTTGCCGGGGGGTGCCCACGCCCTCCTTCGACACGCAATGCGGGGCGGCCCTCCGCTTGTCAGGTGGTTAGCCTCGATGCGTGGCTGATCAGCGGATTTCTCTTAGCGAGGCTTCCCGGCGGTCGGGGGTGCCGGCTCGGACGCTCAAACGGTGGGCCGAAGAGAAGATCGTGCCGGTGCGGAAAGGCCGCTGGACCGTGGCGGCCGCGGCGCAGGCTCGGGTCGTGGCCCGGATGCGGGAGCGGGGGTACTCGCTCGAGGACCTGAAGAGCGCCGGCAAGGAGGGGCGGCTCGCCTTCGGCTTCACCGAGGAGCTCTTCACCGGCTCCGAGGAGGGGACCACGATCGAGCAGGCCGCCGCGGAGACCGGGCTGGAGCCGGAGCTGGTCGAGCGGATCCTGGTCATCCTCGGCACCCCGAAGGGCCAGCGTCAGCTGAGCCAGGAGGACCTGGCGGCGCTGCGCCACTGCGCCCGCGTCCTCGCCGCCGGCTTCCCGCTGGTCGCCTTCCTGCAGCTGGTTCGCGTCTACGCCCAGTCGATGCGGCGGATCGCCGACGCCGAGGTCCGGCTCTTCCACCTGTACGTGCACGAGCCGCTGATCCGCGACGCGGTGCCGGAGCTGGAAATGGCGGAGGAGATGGGCGAGCTCGCCGCCGACATCCTGCCGCTGGCCGCGCCGCTGACCGAGTACCTGCACGAGCGCTACCTGCGCTTCTTCGTCGAACAGGACGTCGTCGGCCACATGGAGGCCGACTCGGCGATGGACACCGCCGAAATCGAGCTCGGCCACGTCAACGTCACCCTCTGCTTCATCGACCTCACCGGCTTCACCCGCTACACCGAGGAGGAGGGGGACATCGAGGCGCTCGACGTGGTCGAGAACTTCGTCGCGGGGGTCGAAGCGACCCTGCCGCGGGAGGCGACGATCGTGAAGACGATCGGCGACGAGGTGATGGTCGTCTCGCCGGATCCGTCCTCGCTGACCGAGTGGGCGGTCACCTTCCTCGCCCGCTTCCCGCGGCGTCCGCAGCCGCGGGTCGGGATCCACTACGGGGACGCCGTCTACCGCGACGGCGACTATTTCGGCAGCCAGGTGAACCTCGTCCACCGCGTCGTCAACCGCGCGCTTGCCGGCGAGGTGCTGGTCACCGACACCGTCTGCGGCGCGATCGCCGGCAGTCAGCGTCTCGAGTTCGAGCCGATCGGCGAGGTGAAGCTGAAGGGCTTCCCGCACCCGACCGAGCTCTACGTCGTCCGCGCCGCATGACCGCCGACGAGTTGCTGGCGCGGGTCGAAGCCGGCGGCCTGATCGGCGGTCCGGCGCCGCTGGTGGCGATGCTCTCCGGCGGTCGCGACTCGGTCTGCGTGCTCGACCTCGCGGTGCGGGCGCGGGGGGCGACGGCGGTGACCGCGCTGCACGTCAACTACGGCCTGCGCGAGGAGGCCGGCGAGGACGAGAGGCACTGCATCGAGCTCAGCCGAGAGCTCGGCGTCCGCGTCGAGGTCGAGCGGCCGCGGCGACCGGAAGGCGCCGGCAACCTGCAGGCCTGGGCACGGGAGGTCCGCTACGCGGCGGCGGCGCGGCTGGCGGAGGAGGTCGACGCGAGGATCGTCACCGGCCACACCGCCGACGACCAGGTGGAGACGATCCTCTACCGCCTCGCCTCCTCGCCGAGCCGGCGGGCGCTGCTGGGGATGCGGCCGCGCGACGGCCGCCTCGCCCGCCCCCTGCTGATTGCGACCCGCGAGGAGACCACGGCTTACTGCGAGGAGCGCGGGCTAGCCTGGCGCGACGACGCCAGCAACGACGAGGCCGACTACAAGCGCAACCGCCTACGCCGCGAGCTGATCCCGGAGCTGGAGCGGATCCACCCGGCCGCCAAGGCAAACGTGCTGCGCACGGCGGCGCTGCTGCGCGAGGAGGCGGAGTTGCTCGACTCGCTCGTCGACGCCGAGCTGGCCGGCGCCGACGGCGCTCCCGCTGGGACCATCGCCAAGGCGCGCTTCGCCGATCTCCATCCGGCCCTGCGTCGCCTCGTCCTCCAGCGCCTCGCCGACGAGGCGGCTGGCCGCCCGGTTCCCGGCGCCGCTCGCTTCGCCGAGCAGGTTGCCGGTCTCACCCGCGGCGGCTCGACCCTCGACCTCGGTTCCGGCGTCCGCGCCGTCCTGGAAGGGGGCCAAATCCGCGCCCAGCAAGGTTGACGGGCCGGAAACACGCCTAGGTGGAGTGAAATCGGCCCGTCAACGGTCTGCCGGTTGTATCTAGACTGCGGCCCGTGTCGGACCCCGCGATCGGCGAGACCCTCGTCGCCAAAGAGGACCTGCAGCGCCGCATCGCGGAGCTGGGGGCGGAGATCAGCCGCGACTACGCGGGGCGGGAGCTGATCATGGTCGGGGTCCTGAAGGGGGCAGTCCTCTTCCTCGCCGACCTGATGCGCCACATCGAGGTCCCCTGCGAGATCGATTTCATGGCCGTCTCCAGCTACGGCTCGCAGACCGACTCCTCGGGCGTGGTCCGCATCCTCAAGGACCTCGACGCGCCGATCGAAAATCGCGACGTCCTGATCGTCGAGGACATCGTCGACTCCGGGCTGACGCTGCACTACCTGATGCGCAACCTCAAGGCCCGCGAACCGGCCTCGCTCGACGCCTGCGCCCTGCTGACCAAGCCCGAGCGCCTGCGCCAGGACATCAAGCCGCCGCGCTACGTCGGCTTCCAGATTCCGAACGAGTTCGCGATCGGCTACGGGCTCGACCACGCGCAGAAGTACCGAAACTTGGATTTCGTCGCCGCCCTCGCCGAGTAGTCCGGAAAATCCGCCCTGGTACGCTGATTCCCTCTCTTGAGGCGGTTTTTCAAAAGCGCGGCGTTTCCGATCCTGCTGGTCGTAATTCTGGCGTTCATCGCCCAGAAAGTGATCAGTGGCGGGGATGGCACCGAGGCGCCGCCGTACAACGAACTGATCGCGCCCCAGAACGGTCTGATCGTCAAGGGGCAGATCGAAGAAGTCTCGCTCAACACCAAGGACAACACGCTCGACGTCAAGCGCACGAACGGCGAAAGCTTCGGCACCGGCTACCCGCCCAACACCGAGCAGAGCCTGATCAACCTGCTCGACGAAAACGACGTCGAGACCAAGGTCCACGGCTCCGGCAGCTCCGGCCTGCTTTCGCTGCTGACGCTTATCCTGCCCTTCGTCCTCTTCATGGGCTTCTGGATCTTCCTGATGAACCAGATGCAGGGCGGCGGCTCACGCGTCATGAACTTCGGCAAATCGAAAGCCAAGCGAATGTCTGTCGACGCGCCGAAAATAACCTTCCGTGACGTCGCTGGCGTCGACGAGGCCGTCCAGGAGCTCGAGGAGATCAAGGAATTCCTCGAGAACCCGAAGAAGTTCCAGGCCCTCGGCGCGCGCATCCCCAAGGGCGTCCTCTTATATGGACCGCCTGGCACCGGCAAGACCCTGCTCGCCCGCGCCGTCGCCGGCGAGGCCGGGGTGCCGTTCTTCTCGATCTCCGGCTCGGACTTCGTCGAGATGTTCGTCGGCGTCGGCGCCAGCCGCGTCCGCGACCTCTTCGAGCAGGCGAAACAGAACTCGCCCTGCATCATCTTCATGGACGAGATCGACGCCGTCGGCCGCCACCGCGGCGCCGGCATGGGCGGCGGTCATGACGAGCGCGAGCAGACGCTGAACCAGCTCCTCGTCGAGATGGACGGCTTCGAGATGAAGGACAACATCATCTTGATCGCGGCCACCAACCGGCCGGACATCCTCGACCCGGCGCTGCTGCGGCCCGGCCGCTTCGACCGCCAGGTCGTCGTCGACCGCCCCGACCGCAAGGGCCGCAAGAAGATCCTCGAGGTCCACACCCGCGGCAAGCCGCTGGGGCGCGAGATCGAGCTCGACACCCTCGCCGGCCAGACCCCCGGCTTCACCGGCGCCGACCTGGCGAACCTGATCAACGAGGCGGCGCTGCTGACCGCCCGCTCGGGCAGCCGCGAGATCACGATGAAGGAGCTCGAGGAGGGGATCATGCGCGTGATCGCCGGCCCCGAGAAGAAGACCCGGGTGATGAGCGAGAAGGAGCGGCTCATCACCGCCTACCACGAGGTCGGCCACGCGATCGTCGGCCAGCTGCTCGAGAACACCGACCCGGTCCACAAGATCTCGATCATCAGCCGCGGCCAGGCGCTCGGCTACACGATCAGCCTTCCCACCGAGGACAAGTTCCTGACCACGCGCGCGGAGCTGACCGACACGATGGCGATGACCCTAGGCGGCCGCGGCGCCGAGGAGATCGTCTTCGGCGAGATCACCACCGGCGCCTCCAACGACCTCGAAAAGGTGACCGAGACGGCGAAGCAGATGGTTATGCGGTTCGGGATGTCCGAGCGCCTCGGCCCCCGCGTCTTCGGCCACGACCGCGGCCAGCCGTTCCTCGGCCGCGAGTTCAGCTCCGAGCCCGACTACTCCGACGAGATCGCCCGCGAGATCGACGACGAGATCCGGCGCATCGTCGAGAGCGCCCACCAGAGCGCAAAGAATCTGCTGAACGAGCGGCGCGACGACCTCGAGCGGGTCTCGAAGCTGCTGCTGGAGCGGGAGACGATCGACGCCAAAGAGTTCGTCGCCCTGCTCGAAGGCAAATCGCCTGAGGAGGTCTTCGTCGACGACGACGAGCATCCGGCGGCTCCTGCCGAGCCCGCGCCCGAGCCGGAAAAGGCGGCGCGCGAGGGCAGCCGTCCGATGCCTCGCCCGAAGCCGGGCTTCGCCGGCGGCGACGCCTCCTAACCAAGAGGTTCCTGTGGTGAGGTTGATGGGGGTGGTGAACGTCACCCCTGACTCGTTCTCCGACGGCGGTCTCTACCTCGACCCCGAGGCGGCGATCGCGCACGGGCGCGAGCTTGTCGCGGCGGGCGCGGAGATTCTCGACGTCGGCGGCGAATCTACCCGGCCCGGTGCCGACCCGGTTGATGCTGAGGAGGAGCTGCGGCGGGTTGTTCCGGTGATCCAGGGGCTGCAGGGGTCCGGTTGTGAGATCTCGGTCGACACTTCGAAGGCGCCGGTTGCCACCGCCGCGCTCGAAGCCGGTGCGACGATCGTCAACGACGTCACCGCCCTGCGCGGCGATCCCGGGATGGCGTCGCTATGTGCAGAGCGCGGGGCGACCGTGGTCCTGATGCACATGCTCGGCGACCCTCGCACGATGCAGGCTGATCCTCGTTATGACGACGTTGTCGCCGAGGTGAAGGAGTTTCTCGCCGAGCGACTCGAGGCCGCCGTCGCCGCAGGGATCGCCGCGGAGCGGATCTGGCTCGATCCCGGCATCGGCTTCGGCAAGACGGCCGCCCACAACATGGAGCTGCTGCGCCGGCTCGGCGAGCTGGCTGAACTCGGCCGGCCGCTGGTGATCGGCACCTCGCGCAAGAGCTTCATCGGCAAGATCGACGGCTCCGCCGCCGGCGAGCGGCTCGGCGGCACGATCGCCTCCTCCGTCCTCGCCGCGGCCGAGGGAGCCGAGGTGCTGCGGGTCCATGACGTCGCCGAGGTCCGCCAGGCGCTGACCGTGGCGGCGGCGATACTCGGGTAGCTTCCATCGCATGGAGAGCCATGGCAACGGGATCGAGTCGAGCGCTGAAATCGAGTTGCGCGGACTCTCGATCTACACCCACCACGGCGTCTCCGACGCCGAGCAGGAGGTGGGGCAGAGGCTCGAGTTCGACATTTCCTTCGACGTTCCCGACTGCGACGCGGTGCTGACCGACCGGCTCGAGGACACGGTCGACTACG
>DATFQO010000066.1:0-20564 GCA_035264245.1 Solirubrobacterales bacterium | reverse complement strand
CCCATTTCGGCTCGCGTCTCCTCTATCTCCTCGCGGATTTGGCTTGGCTCTTGGCCCATTGCACGTCCTCCTTCACGGTTTCGACGGTCTGTTCGGGGGCGGGTGGCATCCCCTTCTTCACTCGGTCCCTGCCGTTGAGGGCGAGGACCGCGGCGATGGCGCCGTAGACGACAGCGACGATCAGCGCGGCGATCCAGAAATCCATCGCCTTGTCCAGCAGGGCGATGATCACCGCCGTCATGGCGCCCAGCGCCAGGAGGCCGATCACGGCGGCGCCGCCGAACATGCCGGCGCCTTCGCCCGCCACCTTTCCTTTCGTGGACAGCTCGGCTTTGGCAAGCTCGATCTCTTTGCGGACGAGCGTCGTCGTCTGCTCGGAGAGCTGCTTGACGAGCTCCCCGGTCGAGTGCTGCCGCAGCTCGCTGCTCTCCCCGTTGACGCTGCTCATGGCGCCGCGGTGGGAGTGGGTGGAGCCACGTTGGGCACGGCGGGCGACGGCGGGGGCGGGGTCGCCACCGGCTCCACCGCCGCGCGGCGGGCCGGCTGCGGGCTCGCCCCCAGCGCCTGGGTCCGCGCCCCCGCGCCGTTTCGCTGCTGGTAGCGGCCGCGGCTGGACGCCTTGAGGAAGCGGGCGGCGAGAACGCCCACCGCGACACCGCCGGCGAGCACCGCCCAGGGGCGCTGCCGGCCGAGGTCCTCGACGTCTTCGAGCATCTTGTCCGGGCCGTTGTCCTTCAGGTAGGAGCCGACCTTCTCGGTCTCCTCGGCGGCGCGGTCGGCGAGCTTCGCGGGGGTTGCCTTGCCCTGTTTGCGGAGCTCCTCGCCCACCGAGCGGAGGTCACCCGCGGTGCTGGTCACCCGCTCGCCGACCTGAGTCGAGCGGTCGTCGATCTGTGCCCGTACGCCCTCCTGGGCCTTCCCGGCGGCTTCTCGTGCCTTGTCCTGCGCTTCGCCGGCGATTTCCTGCGCCTTGTCCTGCGCTTCGCCAACGCTTCCGTCAGTCATCTTCGTCCTCCGATCGATCGGTGGCCACACCGGCGAGCCCGGTCACGGACGCGCGGATGCACGCATTTGCGTTTCCCGTCGACCGCGGCCGGGACCGAGGCCCGTGGCCTCTCCACTTCCGCTGGTCGCATCTGCCCCGATATCGGCTCGAACCTGGTGAAACGGCGCGACGTCGGGGTCAGGCTGCGGATACCCCGGGCTTCAACTGGCAAACAGGTTCCGACCCCCTTGGGGTGCCAATCTTCGCTTCGTCGCGGAGCACTGCCAGAAGCACGCGCGCGGGATTGTGCTCCCTCTGGGCGTCGCGAGCGGATTCTTTCGGCGCAGATCCATGCGCAAGCGCTTTTAGGCGGTATAAGCTGAGCGATGAAGCTTCTTCTAGCTATTGCTCTGCTCAGTACCGCTCTGATGCTCGCCGGATGCGGAAGCTCAGGGGAATCAACCGCCTCCGATGAAGTCAGTACCTCGCAGGTGGCAAAGACCTCGAAGGCGGACAAACCAGTCGTCGAAACCGCGGCTTCGGACTGGACCAAGTTGGAAAAGGTTGCCGGTAGCTACTCGAACCAGCTCATCATCCCCTCCGGACCGGCACCCAAGAAGATCGTGATCAAGGACCTGCGGGTCGGTACGGGGCGAGAACTCGAACCCGAACGAATCTTCAAAGTCAAATATCTGGCTCTGGCCTACGAGACGGGGGTAGCCGAGCAGGAAAACCTGAAGCTGCCATTCGAAGCCTCTTGGCGCAACGCCGACCCTGAACTCGTGGCTTCCTTCGAAGTCGGCCTCGAGGGAATGCGCGTCGGCGGGATCCGGGAGATGATCGCCCCCTCCAAACTGGTCTACAACAAAGGGCCGCTCGTCTACTGGGTCAAGCTGCTCGAGGTGGGCAGGAAAGGCTGGGACTGATGGGGCAGCCTGGACTCGAACCAGGGACCGACGGATTATGAGTCCGCTGCTCTAACCAACTGAGCTACTGCCCCGCGGGGCGAGCGTACCGCGAGGAACCGGCTCAGGCGCTGAAGAGCTGGGCCAGGGAGCGGCCGACGTCTGGTGGCTCTTCTTCGCCTTTCGCCGCGGCGGCGGCTCCCTCGGCCAGGGCCTTGGCCGCATCGGCGATCTGGTGGTCGCGGCCGCCGCGGATCGTGCCGGTCTTCTTCGCTTCGGCGAGGTCGGACTCCATCAGCCCGGCGAGCTCGGCGAGGCGGCGGAGGCCGACGACGCTGGCGGTTCCCTTGAGCGCATGGGCTTCGGCGCGCATCGTCTCGAAGTCGGTGGTGGCGGTGGCGAGGCCGGCGGCGATCACGTCGCAGCGCCGCTTCGCCTCCTTGGCGAACGACTCCAGGAGCTCCACGTCAGTGGCCGCTTTCTCATTCATGGGGCGATCGCCTTGTCGACTGCTTCGTGCATCAGCTTGAGCCCGAATGCTCCCTCAATCGCGTCCCTGACGACTCCGTGGCGGTCGATCGTGAACAGGAAGGGCTCACTCGGAAGGTGGAACCTACGGACCTGCGGCCGGGGATGCTTGGCCGGATCGTTGTCGTTGTAGATCTCCATGTGGATGAAGGCCGCCTCATCTCCGTATTCCTGCGCTGCCTGCTCCGCCACGTCGAGGACGGGTCCGCAGACCCGACTCTGGCAGAACCGGGGGCTCGCAAACAAGAGCACGATCGGTTCCCGCCCGAGCGCGTCCGCGTAATCCACCTTGTTCAGCGTGTCGGGGGGGGTTCGGGTCGTGATCTGCGAGAGGTCCCCGCCAACGTCCTCCGCCGTCGGCGTGTGGATCTCCGGCGCCCTCTGGCCGGGCCTCGGAACCCGGTGGAACTGGCCGACCACGACGCCCGGCATTGGCGCGCCCTTCAATTCGCCGTCTTCCCTGAGGATCGCGGCGATCCGCCACCCTCCGTCGCTCGGCAGGTCAAGCGTGGCCGAGTAGACGACGCTCGCCTCGGCGGCGTCGTCACCGCTTGCCTGGGCTCTGAACTCGGGCTTGGTCGCGAGGCTTTCGATCGAGGCCGGGAACGGGCCGACCGCCGGCTGGTCGAGCGCCTGCGCCTCGGCCTTGGCGACCGGGCCGCGACTGCCAGATTTCGATTTCGCGCCGGGCTTCGGGGCCGGGACCCTGGCGTAGTAGAGGGCTACCTCGGCGTCGGGGACCTGGCCGTCGTCGCGGTCGGCGACGCCGAAGGGATAGCGGTTCTCGCCGGGGTAGAAGACTTCTGCCGCGGGGGCGACGACGAGCTCGGTCGGCCCATCGGCCGCCTTCAGCACCTGACGGAGGGTCCGGTTCTCTGCACTGGGGAACTCGGACTTCGGCGGCCCCGGGCGGCTCTGGGCCACCGGTGGAGCGGTCGTGGTCGTCTCGTCCCCGCCGGAATCGTCCCCGCATGCGGTGAGAAAGGCCGCCGTCACGAGCAGGCAGAGCAGCGCTGGGGCGAGGCGGGGGGCGCGCATCGGCGGCATGTTATGGAGAGATAGGGTGGCCGGGGTTCTCGACGAGAAGGAGATGGAGATGGCTGAGCGAGCGGCACTGGTGACCGGAGCATCGAGCGGGATCGGCCTGGCGATCGCGAGGACGCTCGGCGAAGAGGGCTACGCCCTGACGGTCTCGGCCCGCCGGCCGCAGAAGCTCGAGCAAGCGGCCGAGGGCCTGCGCGGGGAGGGCTTCGAGGTCGAGCCGATCCCCGCCAACATGGCCGAGGAGGATCACGTCGTCGCGATCTTCGCCGCCCACCGCCAGAAGTACGGCCGCCTCGACGTCCTCGTCAACAACGCCGGGGTCGGGATCGGGGCGCCGATGGAGGAGATCCAGACCAAGCATCTCGACATGCAGCTGGCGGTCAACCTGCGGGCGCTGATCCTCGGCACCCGCGAGGGGCTGCCGATGCTGCGCGCGGCCGGTGCCGAGCACGGCAAGGCGCTGATCGTCAACACCGCCTCGATCGCCGGCAAGAGCGGCCAGGCCTGGCTCTCGATCTATGCCGCGACCAAGGCCGCGGTGATCAACTTCACCCAGTCGACCCACCGCGAGACCGGCAACGCCGGGATCCAGTGCACGGCGCTGGCGCCGGGCTTCGTCGAGACGCCGATGACCGAGTTCGTCCAGGGGCAGATCCCGCCCGAGGAGATGATCCGGCCCGAGGACCTCGGCGAGGCGGTCCGCTTCCTGCTGCGCACCTCGCGCAACTGCCACGTGCCGGAGATTGTCTTCACCCGCCCCGGCGAGGGCCAGGACGCGCCGTGACGGCCCCTGGCGTCGCCAGGCGGCGTCCTCGGTCGCCCAAATGGCGCTGCCATTAGGGCTCCCTGCGTCCTTGCCTGACAACGCCAGGACCTCGTCACGGCGCATCCTGGTAGGGGCGTTCGGCGATGCGGGGCATGTCTTTCCCGCCATTGCCTTAGGCAAGGCTTTAGCCGCCCGTGGCCATGAGGTGGTGATCGAGACCTGGGAGGAGCGGCGGCAGGCGGTCGAGGGTGAGGGAATCGGCTTCGCGGCGGCGGAGGAATACCGGATGTTCCCGCCGCCCGATCCGGATTCGGAGGAGGGCCAGCACGCCGCCGAGGCCGCCCTGGCCCTGCGGCCGCTGCTGGACGACTTCCGGCCTCAGGTCGTGGTCAGCGACATCCTCACCCTGGCACCGACGCTGGCGGCCGAGCAGGCCGGGATACCACTCGCGACTCTGATTCCGCACATCTACCCCGTGGTCCAGCCGGGTCTTCCCTTCTTCGCCATCGGGCTGCGGACGCCGCGCTCCCGATTTGGGCGCGCGCTCTGGCGCGCCGGGCACGACCGGGCGCTGCGGATCGGGCTCGAGCAGGGACGACGGGATCTCAACATCCAGCGGTCTCGCCTCGACCTGCCGCCGCTCGACCGCTTCCACGGCGGCATCAGCCCCGATTTGGCGCTGGTAGCGACCTACCCGCAACTCGAGTACCCGCGCGACTGGCCGGCGGAGATCGCGATCACCGGGCCGATGACATTCGAGCTGCCCCACCCGGAGATCGAGCTGCCGCCCGGCGAGGATCCCCTCGTCCTCGTCGCGCCAAGCACCGCCCACGACTCCGACAACCACCTGGTCCGCACCGCGCTGGCCGCCCTCGCCGACGAGCCGGTGCGGGTGGTGGCAACCACCAATCGTGTGGCCCCGCAACGGCCGATCGAGGTCCCCGCCAACGCCCGGCTGGTCGAATGGCTCAGCTACAGCCAGCTGATGCCGGCCGCCTCGCTCGTCGTCTCCCACGGCGGCCACGGCACCGTCGCCCGCGCCCTTGGCGCCGGTACCCCGGTTCTCGTCTGCCCGATCATCGGCGACATGAGCGAGACCGCGATGCGCGTCGACTGGGCCGGTGCCGGCCTCTCGCTCCCCTGGCGCCTCTGCCGGCCGGCGCCACTGCGCTGGGCGACGCGGCGGCTGCTGCGCGAGCCGAGTTTCACGACCAAGGCCGAAGAGATCGCGGCCTGGGGCCGGGCAAACGACGGGGCGGCGCGAGGGGCGGAACTGGTCGAGCGGCTGGCGCTGAAGAAGCTCACCGCCGCCTAAGAAGCTCCGGGGGTGGGACTCGAACCCACAACCGCTCGATTAACAGTCGAGAGCTCTTCCATTGAGCTACCCCGGATCGTGTTATGCCAAATGAGCTACTCCGGATTGGCTACCGGCACAGAATTTAGCGGCACCGCCGTAATTCTTGCCTCGACCTCCCGATGACAGTTCGCGCAGAGCAGAACGCACTTGCGCGCCTCGGCCCTGGATTTCGCCAGGGAGCGGGTTACGCCCTTACGCCCAAGGTCGAACTCCTTCAGGCTGGGATCCAGGTGATGGAACTCCAGCGCCTGTTGGCAGCGGTCGTATCCACAGATCAGGCATCTACCTCCGGCCTCATCCACCAGCTTGCGCTTGATCGCTTGCCTCCGCCGCGAAACTCGGTCCAGTCGACACCGCTTGCAGCGGTAGTAACCACGCCCCTCGCGGACAAAGCTCGTCTCGCCGTGATGCTTGCAGCGGGAGACCATCTCTCGCGGTCCATCCTCCGCCCCGCGCTTTCGCCGAGGAGCTGGCTCCAGCTCGTACTTCCCCATCCAGTGCCGAATCGTCGCCAGGCTCCGATCAAGGTGGTGAGCGATTTCACGTAGCGACAACCCGGCAGCCAACAGCCGTTTCAAGTCCTCCTTTGACACCGCGCCTTTTGCCGCGTGCTTCTCCGCCTTCGGTGCTGCCAATCCGTGCTTCTTCAGCCAGTAGCTGACCGTCGATTCGTGCTTGCCGACGCGCTTGCCGATCGCTTCGAGGGACATTCCCTCGGCCAGACACTCTTCCAGGAGCCCCTTCTCCATGGCGGCATCCTTTCAGATGCAGCAGACAGAACGATGCGGCGCGGCTGATGCTAAACGCTGCCGGCTGGGCGCTCGGTGTGGGCGATTCGCTGGACGAGCGCGGCCCGTTCGCGGCTCAGCGCGGCGCGGCGCTCGTAATCGCCGCGCTCGCCGGCGGCGGCGATCTCGGCCTCGAGGCGGCGCTGGTCGAGGAGCAGGTAGTTCAGCTCCATCGCCTCGCGGGAGGAGGGCTCCTCGCGCGACATGATCACCAGTTCGGCGATCAGTCCCGCCAACTCGGCGTCGTCGTGCGGGAGGTTCGAAGCCGGGTCCTCGGGGTGCTCTCGGAGCCAGGCGGCGGCCCTCTGGCCGGTCGGTGAGAGGTGCGCCTCGCCGAGCCGGGCGAGGAACTCCCTGCCCTCCCCCGCCATCGCGATGCACATCGCCAGCAGCGATCGCTCGCGCCGTTCGCGCGAAGTCAGCTCCCCCTGCCGCCGCGGCTGAGCGGGCCTGGAGCCGGGCGCCGGTTCCCGTGGCGGAGCCGCCTGTTCGGGACCGCCGCTCGCCGGGGTCGCCGCCACCACCCTCCCCATCACCATCGCCGGGTCGAGGTCGAGCCGCTCCGCCACCCGCCGCACGAGGTCTTCGCGGCCCGCCGTCTCCCCCATCCCCGCCATCACCGGCGCCACCTCGGCCAGAGCCTGGTCGCGGGCGACGGGCGAGCCGACGTCGGTGCGCCCAAGGACCAGCCTCACCTGGAACGCGGTCAACTCCTCGGCCTTCTCGACCAAGCCACGGAAGCGCTCCGCCCCCTCCGGCGCGACCATCATCTCGGCCGGGTCCTCGCCCGCCGGCATCGCCGCCACGCGCAGCCGCATCCTCCTCCCGGCGGCGACGTGCTGGGCGCGCAGCATCGCTTCCTGGCCGGCCGAATCGGCGTCGAGGGCAAGGACGACCTCGTCGACCATCCCCGAGAGCGCCGCCACCTGCTCGCCGGTGATCGCCGTCCCCATCACCCCCACCGCCTCCTCGATCCCGGCCTGGTGCAGGGCGAGGACGTCGGTGTAGCCCTCGACGACGACGGCGCGGCCGGCCTTGGCGATCGCCCCTTTGGCCTGGTCGACCCCGTAGAGGATCTGACTCTTGTGGAAGAACTCGGTCTCCGCCGTGTTGACGTACTTGGCGCCCTGGTCGGAGCGCATCGCCCGGCCGCCGAAGCCGAGGACACGGCCACGGCGGTCGCGGATCGGGAACATGATCCGCTCGCGGAAGCGGTCGTACTCGCCGCCGCTGCGGCCTCGCTGGACGAGGCCCACGCCGCGCAGCTCATCGACGCTGAACCCGGCCTGCTGGCCGCGGACCAGCAGCTTGTCCCAGGCGCTGGGGGCGTAGCCCACAGCGAAGGCTCGCAGCACCTCCTCGCGCAGCCCGCGCTGGGCCAGGTAGTCGCGCGCCTTCCCCGCCTCCTCGGACTCCCAGAGGTAGCTGGAATAGAAGGAGGCGGCGCGGTCGAGCAGCTCCTCCAGCCGGCGGCGCCGCTGCCGTTTCGCCTCCGCCCGCGGGTCCTCCTGCTCGCGCTCCAGCTCGACCCCGTAGCGGTCGGCGAGCAGCTCGACCGCCTCGGCGAAGTTGAGCCCGTCCTTCTCCTCGACGAACTTGATCACGTCGCCGCCGACCCCGCAGCCGAAGCAGTGGTAGAGCTTTTCCGTCGGCTCGACCGAGAACGAGGGCGTGCGCTCGTCGTGGAACGGGCAGAGGCCGACGTAGCGGGCGCCCTGGCGGCGCAGGTCGGTGTGGGCGGAGACGACCTCGACGATGTCGGCCGCCTGCTTGACCCGCTCGACGCTGTCGGGAGAGATCAGGGCCATCGTTAGATCCTCGCAGCCCGAGGGCGCGCGTGGCCATGTGCGTCCTCAGAAGCGCGACTCTTCCGGGATCGTGAGCTCGGTGAACTTGGCGATGCAGAAGCGGTCGGTCATCCCGGCGATGTAGTCGGCGACGCGCTGGCGGTCGCTGGCTCCTGGATCGCGACTGGGGACCTCGCCGGGGTGCGCCACGTAGTGCGAGAAGAGGCCGCGCATCGTGCGCTGGACGCGATCGTGCTCGCGCCGCGCGTCGGGGCCGAGATAGACGCGATCGAACATGAACTTGCGCAGGCGCAACATCGCGCCGCCGACCTCGCGCCCCTGCGAGATCTCCCCGGCGCCGGCCGAGTGCTCGACGATGTCGCGGACCAGGGTGTCGATCCGCTGCGAGCCGGTCGGCCCCAGCAGCTCGATCTCCTCGGCCGGGAGGTCCCGCGGCGAGAGGATCCCCGCGCGCAGGGCGTCGTCGATGTCGTGATTGATGTAAGCGACCCGGTCGACCAGCTTGACGATCTGCCCCTCCAGGGTCGCGGGCTTGCGGGAGCCGGTGTGGTTGAGGATCCCGTCGCGCACCTGCTCGGTCAGGTTCAGGCCTTCGCCCTCGCGCTCGAGCACGTCGACGACCCGCAGCGAGTGCTCGTTGTGGCGGAAGCCGTCGCCGCCGGCGTCGCGCAGCGCCGCGTCGAGCGCCTCCTCGCCGGCGTGGCCGAAGGGCGGGTGGCCGAGGTCGTGGCCGAGCCCGATCGCCTCGGTCAGGTCCTCGTTGAGCCGCAGCGCCCGGGCCACCGTGCGGGCAATTCCACAGGCCTCGAGCGTGTGGGTCAGCCGGGTCCGGTAATGGTCGCCCTCGGGAGCGACGAAGACCTGGGTCTTGTGCTTCAGCCGTCGGAACGACTTCGAGTGGACGATCCGGTCGCGGTCGCGTTGGAAAGGCGTCCGCAGGGGACTGTCCTCCTCCTCCTGCTGCCGCCGAGCCGGATAAGACCGAGTCGCCTGCGGCGAGAGGAACTCCTCCTCGAGCGCAGAGATTCTGTTCTCGAAGGCGACGGTGGCAGGCACCTGCCGATCATAAGGCGACCACCGCGCGACCATCCCCTGTCATGGGATGAGGGGGAGGGGTTCGCCGGACCCTCCCCGCTGTTGTCCGCCGAACCCCTCCCCCTCATCCCCCCTGTCAAGCCGCTGCGCGCAGCTGCACGTGCGCGTGGTGCTCCAGCGTTTCGCCAACTGCGCGTTCCGCTTGGCGCAGCGTCGGCAGCTCGGCTTCCGGCGCTTCGCTGAGCGGCTTCGCCAAGGCCTCGACCATGAACCGGTGGGCCTCCTCGTCAAGTGGGAACGACCCTGCTTCGCAGCTGCCGCAGACGACCCCGCCGGCGGCGCCGGAGAAGCCGACCAGGTGGTCTGCCTCGCCGCAGTGGGCACAGGAGGCGAGCTCTGGAGCGAAGCCCGCGACGAGCGCCAGCTTGATCCGGAAGGAGAGCGCCGTTTCGAGCCCGGCGGCGCGGGGCTCGGCGGGATCATCCAGCAGCGCCAGGTAGCGGCAGAGCAGGTTGTAGGCGGGCGGGTTCGGCTCGGCGGCGTCGAGCAGGCGCAAAGCCGCGTCGCAGGCGCGGGCGCCGGCGGTCAGCGCGGCGCCGGAGGAGCGCAGGCGCGGGTAGCCCTCGACGGTGGCGGCGCTGGTGACCGTCATCAGGTCGCCGCGGCCCTCGTGCAGCATCAGGTCGAGCCGGAAGAACGGCTCCAGCCGGCCGCCGAAGCGCGATTTCGGCTTGCGGGCACCCTTCGCGATCGCGCCGATCCGGCCTCGGCTCTGCGAGTACAGGTGCAGGATGCGATCGGCCTCGCCGTAGCGAATGCTGCGCAGGACGATCGCCTCGGTCTCGAACGTGGTTCCGGACACCCTCCTACTTTGCCCGGCGCCGCGGACGGCGTCGCAGTTTGACCTGACAGCCAGGACAGAAATAGGTGGAGCGGCCGCCGACGACGACGCGGACGATCGTGCCGTCGCAGCGGGGGCAGTCTTTCCCCTCGCGGGTGTGGACGAGGAACTCTTCCTGCATCGAGCCCTTCTCGCCGCGCGCGTCGCGGTAGTCGTCGATCGACGAGCCGCCAGCGTCGATCCCTGCCTCCAGCGCGGCGACGACGGCATCGCGCAGCGCCTCCAGGTGCTCGGGCTTCATCGAGCCGGCGGAAGAGAGCGGGTGCAGGCCGGCGCGGAAGAGGGCCTCGTCGGCGTAGATGTTGCCGACGCCGGCGATCTTCGCCTGGTCGAGCAGGAACGACTTCAACGGCGCTGTCCGCCCAACGGCCATCTCGCCCAGCGCCCGCGGCGTGAACTCGGGCGAGAACGGCTCGACGCCGAGCTTCGCGAACCGCTCGGCCAGGTGCTCGTCGTCCTCGATCAGGAACGCCTCGCCGAAGCGACGCGGATCGGTGAACCAGAGCTCGCGGGCGTCGTCGAGGACGAAGCGGGCGCGCAGGTGCCGCTCCTCGGTCGAGCGCTCGCTCTCATACAGGCGGCGGCCCTCGGAAGGGTCGAGCATCTCCTCCCCCTCGCGCAGGATCAGGTTGCCGGTCATCCGCAGGTGCATGACCAGCGTCCGCCCGCCGTCCAGCCCCATCAGGATGTACTTGCCGCGCCGGCCGAGGTGCTCGATCGTCGCGCCGGCGACGGCATCGCCGAGTTGCCCCGGCGGAACCGGCCGCGACCAGCGCTCGTCCAGCACCTCGAGCCGCTCGATCCGGTGCCCCTCGACCTCCGGCTCCAGCTGCCGGACAACGGTCTCCACCTCGGGCAGCTCGGGCATCCCCCCGTTCTACCGGATGACGTGTCTGAGCTTTCCCGTCATATGTGACGGGAAAGCTCAGACACCCCCATGGTCAGGCGTCGCTGGCGCGGGGGTGGGCGGAGAAGTAGACCTCTTTGAGGCGTTCGCCCGAGAGGTGCGTGTACATCTGCGTGGTCGAGATGTCGGCGTGGCCGAGCATCTCCTGCACGGCGCGCAGGTCGCAGCCGCCGGCGAGCAGGTGGGTGGCGAAGCTGTGGCGCAGCGTGTGCGGGCTCATCTTGCCCGCCAGGCCGGCGTCGCGGGCGTGGCGCTGGACGATCTTGTAGAGACCCTGCCGGGTCAGCGGGCCGCCGCGGAAATTGACGAACAGCTTCGGCTCGTGGCGCTCGCCGATGAGCTTCGGCCGGCCGCCGCGAAGGTAGCCGTTGATCGCCGCGATCGCCTGGCGGCCGAGCGGAACCAGCCGCTCCTTGGAGCCCTTGCCGCGAGCGCGCAGGAAGCCCTCGCGCAGTTCCACGTCGCCGAGCTCGAGCCCGATCGTCTCCGAGGCGCGCAGCCCGCAGGCGTACATCACCTCGAGCAGCGCCCGGTCGCGCAGCGCCGTCGGCTCGCTGCCCTTCGGAGAGGCGAGCAGCTTCTGCACCTCGGAGTAGTTGAGAACGTGGGGCAGCTTCTTCGAGCGGCGCGGAGCGCTGAGAGCAGCGGTCGGATCGTCACCGATCAACTCGTCGCGGCGCAGGTGCTTGTAGAAGGAACGCAGGCAGGCGGCCTTGCGATGGATCGTCGCCGCCGAGCAGGCGGGGCGGCCTTCGCCGGTCGCCAGCTCGGCAAGGAAGTCGGCGACGTCGGCGGCGCTCGCCTGCAGCGCGTCGCGTTCGTGCGCCGAGAGGTATTCCCCGTACTGGAGCAGGTCGGTGCGGTAGGCGTTCAGGGTGTTGCGGGAGAGACCTCGCTCCAGCTCCAGGTAGGAGAGGAAATCCAGGAGTAGGGACTCGAACCGGGCGTCGGCGCCCGGTTTGGCCGGCGCATGAGGCGGTTGGGGTTTTATCGCGACCGCCATGGCTGGGGGTTCGCTTTGTTTGTTGGCAGTCCTTGAGGCGCAAGGGACCGTGCGCCGGACCATGGTTGTTGGCGCGCGGGTCCTGTCGCCGCAGGGGACCCACCTCCCCCAAGGACACCTTGGGGGAGGTCCTCCCTACGACGCCACCCGCGCGAGGTGCGTTCCCGCTGCGAGCGGTGCGCTGAAAAACAGCGGGTCGTCCGCTAGGGACCGGCCCATCGTCTTGGCGGGCAAGCCGGAGCGTTCGTATTGGGACAGATCTACAGGGACGGGATGTAGGCGGTGCTTCGCGTGGGTTGAGAAGAGATCCAGCGCTTCCTCTGGGACGGGAACGTCTACTGGGGCCAGAAGGAGATCTAGGACGGTTTGGGTGTGGTGGCTCAGGCCTCGGTGGCGGTCGCGGGGGTCGGCGCTCGAGAGGCGGAGTGAGATCGAGGTCGGGAGACCTAGGCTCAGCGCCGCGTGGGCGCTGCCGAGCGCGGCCATGCCGCCGTGGCCGTAGGTCGTGTCGGAGCCGATGATCCCGGGGCCGGGGCCGACGAGGACCGCGTCCCAGCCGAGCACGCCGGCAACGTCAAGGGCGCCAACGGTGCTGAGCGCGTCGTGTTCGCCGCCGTAGGACGGCGCCGCCGTGATGTGGCCGGCCAGGAGATCTAGGTCACGCAGCTGCTTGACGTCACGGGACAGGGACCCCGGTAGGCCTCCGCCCCCGGTTTGCACATATCCAACCCGCAGTCCCGGCGCCGCCTGGGCCGCTGCCCACGCCGCCGGCGCCAGGTGTCCGTGCAGAGGAAGCACGCCCACGGACAGCGGTGCGCCTTTTGACCGCATACCGGACATAAGGCGCACCGATTCCTCCTCGACCGGCTCGACCGGGTGCTGGAGCGAGGTGTAGTTGAGCTTCATCACGTGGGCGTCGTCAACCCCGTTTCCGTCGAGGCCGCGAGTGAGGTTGACGTGGACTACGTCGAAGCCGCCGGAGCCGAGCTTCAGGTCGAGCGCGGCGACGTTGACGACGACCTCGTCCCCCTCGCGCATCTCCCCGAGCAACACCTCGTCTGCCCAGGCCCGTCTGCGCTCCCCCGCGACCTCCACTTCGAGCGGGTCGGCCGAGACCACGACCCCTAGCCGAAGCTTGAGTCGACCGGCCACTACTCCGCCGGGGAGGGCTCGGCCGCCGCTGGCGAAGCCGCTTTCAGGATCCGCTCGCAGACCTCTAGCATCTTGTCGAGACTGCTCGCCGGGACCATCTCGTCGGAGGTGTGGACCGCGTCGGTGCCGTTGGAAAGCAGGACGCAATCGAAGCCGTCGCGGCGAAAGACGTTGGCGTCGCTGCCGCCGCCGATCGCGACCCGCCGCGGCTCCAGCCCGGCGCCGCGCAGTCCGGCCTCGGCCAGCGCCAGGGCGGCCGCGTCCTTCGGCACCTCGTAGCCGCGGAAGAGCTCTTCGATCCGCACGTCGACGTCGCAGCCGTGCTCGCTCGCCCCCCAGGCGCAGGCATCGGCGATCTTGCCGGCGACCTCCGCCGCCCGCTCGGAGTCGAGGCTGCGAGCCTCGGCGTGGATCGAGCAGTGGCCCGGCACGACGTTGCCCGAGGTCCCTCCCTCGATCAGGCCGACGTTGGCCGTCGTCGACTCGTCCAGTCGGCCGACCCCCATCCGGGTGATCGCCGCCGCCGCGGCGGCAATGGCGCTGCTGCCGTCCTCGGGCCGGATCCCGGCGTGCGCCTCGACGCCGATGAAGTCGGCGAGGATCTTCTGCTGGGTCGGGGTTGAGACGATCACCTCACCGACCGGCCCGGCGTGGTCGAGGACGAAGCCGGCGCTGGAGCGCAGCCGGGAGGTGTCGAATGCCTTGGCCCCGCGCAGGCCCTGCTCCTCGGCGACCGTCAGTACCAGCTCGATCCCGACCGGCCCGGGTCCTTCCAGGTGGCGGGCGATCAGCTCCATGAAGACGGCTACCGCGGCCTTGTTGTCGGCCCCGAGGATCGTGTCGCCGCGGCTGCGGAACATCCCCTCGTCGTCGACCACCTCGACCTGGCCCCGGTGGGGAACCGTGTCCATGTGGGCGCAGAACATCAGCCACCCCTCGCCGGTCCCGGGCGAGCGCGTGATCAGGTTGCCGGCGCCGGCTTCGGCTGGCGCCGCCGCGGCATCCTCGTCGACCTCGAGGCCCATCGCCCGCAGCTCGGCGGCGAGGGTGTCGGCGATCTCGCGCTCCTCTCCCGTCGGGCTGCGGACCTCGCAATACCTGATGAACCGCTCATGCAGTCGAGATCCCTCCACGGCGTGAAGGCTAACCGGGTGCCGCCCGCGGAGGCTTAAGCGGAGCGGCGGAGGCTGGCGTCGTCGGCGACGCTCTCCTCCTCGACCGCCTCGATCGCGCCCCCGTCGGCGGGCCGTTCGCCGGCCTGCTGCGCGGCGGCTCCGACGAACTCGCGGAAGAGCGGCTCAGGCCGGTTGGGCCGCGAGTTGAACTCGGGGTGGTACTGCGAGGCGACGAAGAACGGGTGGTCGTGGAGCTCGACCATCTCGACCAGTCGCTCGTCCGGCGAGGTGCCGCCGCAGACCAGGCCCTCGTCTTCGAGCCGGCGCCGCAGCTGGTTGTTGACCTCGTAGCGATGGCGGTGGCGCTTGTAGATCACGGCCTCGCCGAAGATTTCGCGCGCTTTGGTCCCCTCGTGCAGTTTCACCGGATCAGCCCCGAGGCGCATCGTCCCGCCCATGTCGGAGACCTCCTTCTGCTCGGGCAGCAGGTCGACGACGGGGAAGGGGGTCTCGGGATCGAACTCAGCCGAGTTGGCGCCGTCCATGCCGGCGACGTGGCGGGCGAACTCGACGACGGCGATCTGCATCCCGAGACAGATTCCCAGGTACGGAATCGATTTCTCGCGGGCGATCCGCGCCGCTTCGACCTTGCCCTCGATCCCGCGCTCGCCGAAGCCGCCGGGGATCAGGATCCCGTCGCAGCCCTCGAGCCGCTCCGGGTCGAAGTTCTCGGAGTCGACCAGCTCGACGTCAACGTCCACGCCGTGGTGGAAGCCACCGTGCTCGAGCGCCTCGATCACCGACTTGTAGGCGTCGGCGAGCTGCACGTACTTGCCGACGACGGCGATCTTCACCTTGGCGGTGGCGGATTCGGCCCGCCGCACCATCGCCTCCCACTCGCTCATATCCGGAGAGGGAGCCTCCATCGCGAAGTGGTCGAGGACGAGGTCGTCGACGCCCTCGGCGCGGAAGACGAGTGGCACCTTGTAGATGTTGTCGACGTCGTGCGCGGAGATCACCGCGTCGACGGGAAGGCTGGCGAAGAGGGCGATCTTGCTGCGGATCTCGCGGTCCAGGCGGCCTTCGGAACGACAGACCAGCGCGTGCGGCTGGATCCCGATCCGCCGCAGCTCGTTGACCGAGTGCTGGGTCGGCTTGGTCTTCAGTTCGCCGGCGTGGCCGACGTAGGGCACGAGGGTTAGGTGGATGAACATCGCCCGCTTCGGGCCGAGGTCGGTGTAGAGCTGGCGGATCGACTCGAGGAACGGCAGCGACTCGATGTCGCCCACGGTGCCGCCGATCTCGGTGATCACGAAGTCAACCGCCTGGGACTCGGCGACGATGAGGATTTTCTGCTTGATCTCGTTGGTGATGTGCGGAATCACCTGGACCGTTGCGCCGAGGTAGTCGCCGCGGCGCTCGCGGCGGATGACCGAGTTGTAGACGGCGCCGGCGGTCACGTTCGACGCCCGCGAGGTGTTCTCGTCGGTGAAGCGCTCGTAGTGGCCGAGGTCGAGATCGGTCTCCGCCCCGTCCTCGGTGACGAAGACCTCGCCGTGCTGGAACGGGCTCATCGTCCCCGGGTCGACGTTGATGTAAGGGTCGAACTTCTGCAGCTGGACCCGGTAGCCGCGGGAGACGAGAAGGCGTCCGATCGACGCTGCGGTGATGCCCTTTCCGAGGGCCGAAACGACACCTCCGGTAACGAAGATGAACCGCGTGTCGCCTTTGATCCCTGGACTCATGCTCTGCCGAGCGAGTCTAGCCAGCGCAAAGGCGGAACCGAATCGATGGTTGCGGAAATTGAGCGAATCTCCCCGTAAATCGTCAGCGCGATCACCGCGGCGAGCGCGATCAGCCGCGCGTCGGCGCCCAACGTGGTCAGTAACCAGACCCCGGCGATCGCCCCGATCAGGTTGGAGCCCGTGTCCCCCAGCATCGCCCGCTCGCCGAGCGTCAACCAGGCGCCGACCAGCACCGGGCCGATGAAGATCCCCAATAGCTCCAGCGGCGCCAAGCTCCAGGCCCCGAGGGAGAGGCCGGCGCCGAGCAGCGCCAGCCCCTTCTCCACCCGACCTGGCCGCAGGTCGAGCAGGTTGAAGAGGTTCGTCGCCAGGATCAGCAGCGCCACATCGCAGAGGTAGCGCCAGTCTTCGAGCCCGCGCCCGGAGACGACGTAGGCCGCCAGCGCCAGCGCCCCGACCGCCTTGATCGCACCGGTCGAGAGCGAACCTTCGCGCAGTGCCGTCCAGTGCCCGCGCCAGCCGCGCGGCGTCGCCACCGCCTCGCCCTGGCCCAGGGCGTCGTCGAGAAAGCCGAGGAAGGCGATCCCCAGCAGGTAGGGCAGCCAGCGCCGCAGGTCGGGCTCGAGCAGGTCGAGGTCGACCCGGTCGTCGAGGAAGGCGAGCGGAGCCAGTGCCACCAGCGCCGCCGTCGCCAGCACCGCGCCGAGCGGAAAGGCGAGCAGGGCACCCCGGAAATTCTCCCGAACCAGACCCGCGTCCCGCAGCCCCCGCGCCCCTGCCGGGACGAGGAACAGCGAGATCGCCAGCGCCAGCGGCAGCCCTACCCAGTACATGCCTATTCGCCTTCGGTCAGCAGGTCGGGCAGCAGCTGGTCGGCGCTGCCCTTGACCCCGAAGCTGCCGTCGGCGCCGAGCAGGGCGAAGACCGTCGCCAGCTTGCCGGCGGTCAGATCGACGTCGTCGACGCTGGCGAGACCGTTCGACTGGAAGAAGGAGATCGAGGAGGAGTCGTCGCTCGAGGTCTCGACCCCGACCGCCGGCCGCCGGGTCCCGGTGGCGCCGCTCATCAGGGCGCTCTCCAGCTGGTTGGTCTTTTCCCGCTGGATCGTTCCCATCTCTTCCGGCTGGTCGCGGACGACGATCACCCCGTCGAGACCGCCGAAGTTGCCGCTGGCGCGGGAGAAGAGGTGACCGCGCACGACCTCGGGCAGGGTTCCGCCGCGCACCAGCTGGCGTCCCAGGCCGGTTCCCAGTTCGGTGATCGCGTCGGAGTCCGTGCGCAGCTGCGCGAACCGGGTCTTCGAGAGGTCTTCGGCGAGACCGTTGACGTCGACCGGCTCACGCACCACCCCCACTCCCACCAACCTTCCCCCGGTCGGCGCCAGGGCCGACTGGACTTCCTCGGTCACCGGGCTGGGCAGGCCGCCAAGGGCGAGGATCGCGTACCGCCGTCCCTCCAGGCGTTCCCGGGTCAGGGCCGGGTAGACGCGTTCGGCGAACTCCTCGGAGCGGTTGAGGTCGGCGTTCAGGTCGTCGGCCCGGGAGCGCGCGTCCTGGAGGTTGCCAACCAGGCTGTGCTCGAGGTCCCGGCGGGTGTTGGTCAGCGCGTCGCCGCCGAACTCGGCGCCGACCAGGATCCCGACAGCAAGCGCGATGAAGACCGCGATCAGCGAGGTGGCGTGGTAGCGGGCGGAATACCCCATCGAAGCCCGAAGGCTAGGCCAAGCCGCAGGCGCAGGCGCTTTTGGGCGCCATCAGTCGATGCCGAGCCAGATGCGGATCTTCAGCCAGACCAGTTCGAAGACGTCGTTGAGCGCCGGCGAGGTGATCACCAGGATCGTCAGCAGGACGAGGAAGGCGACCGCGAAGAAGGCGAGCGGGGCCAGCGTGGAGCTCGGGTTGTAGAGCCGGCTCACCCCCTTGGCGTCGACCAGGCGCTCGCCGATCTTCAGCCGCGTCAGGAAGGTCGAGGACATGCCGCCGCGCTTGCGATCGAGGAACTCGACCAGATTGAAGTGGGCGCCGACGCTGACGATCAGCGCCGCCCCCTTCTCGTGCGCCATCAGCATCGCGACGTCCTCGCTGGTGCCGGCGGCGGGGACGACCTGGTGGTCGAGGCCCGCCTGCTGCAGCCGCTCGCGTCCCGGCGCCCGTCCGTCGGGATAGGCGTGGACGATCAGCTCGGCGCCGCAGCCCAGCGCCGCGTCGCTGGCCGAATCCATGTCACCGAGGATCACGTCGGGCTCGAGGCCGGCTTCGAGGACCCCGTCGGCGCCGCCGTCGACCGCGACGATCAGCGGCCGCACGTCGCGGATGTAGGCGCGCAGCGCTTTCAGGTCGCGGCGGTGGCGGTCGCCGCGGACGACGATCAGGACGTGGCGGTCGCGGAAGCTGGCCCTGGTCGGCGGGAAGGCGACGTTGCCGGTCAGCAGGTCGGTCTCTTCGCGCACGTGGGCGACCGTGTTTTCGGCGAATTCCCCGAGGGCCTCGTCGATCCGTTCGCGGTGCTCCTGCATCTCGCGCTCGAGCTCGGGGACGCCGAGGACACGACCGTGGGCCACCTCCTCGGCACCGACGAAGACCGCCCCCTCGACGATCCGGACCCGGTCGCCGTCTTTGATCCGCTCGAACAGCCCCGCGCCGGGAGCGTCGATCAGGCGGATCCCCTCCCGGGCCAGCATCAAAGGCCCTGCGTTCGGATAGCGCCCCTGGGAGGAGGGCGAGGCGTTGAGGACGGCGACAACCCCGGCTTCGATCAGCTCCTCGGCGGCGATCCGGTCGATGTCGACATGGTCGATGACCGCGACCTCTCCCGGGCGCAAACGCTTGACCAGGTGCTTGGTCCGCTCCCCCAGCCGGGCGACGCCTTCGATCGGCGCCTCCGGCCGCGCGCCGTTCCTGCGACCGAGCAGGGCGGGAAGGCGACGACGACTACTGGTGGCCACCAGCTCAGACTAGGCGAAGCGCGGGGACCGCGACAAGGGCGGCTGGATGTTTCAGGCAGCCTTTAGAAGATCCCGGGCATGCTCGGTCGCGGCACGGTCACTGCTCTCGCCGCCGAGCATGCGCCGGATCTCCGCGACCACGCCCTCGCCGTCGAGGCGCTCGACGCTGGCCATCGCCTGCTCGCCGGCGAGGTCCTTTTCGAGCCGGAAGTGGACGTCGGCGAGGGAGGCGACCTGCGGCAGGTGGGTGATGCAGAGCACCTGCCGTTCGCGCCCCAGCGCCTGCAGCCGCTCGCCGACGATCCGGGCGGTCTTGCCGCCGATGCCGGCGTCGATCTCGTCGAAGACCATGGTCCCCGCGCTCGCCGCCTGACCGAGGCCGCTGAGGGCCAGCATCACCCGCGAGAGCTCGCCGCCCGAAGCCGCGTCGCGCAGCGGCGCCGCCTCGATCCCGGGGTTCGGCGCGACCCGCAGCTCCACCGTCTCCCGGCCCGCGGCGCCGAACCCGTCGGGATGGGGCTCGAGCACGACCTCGAGCGAGGCCCCGGCCATCGAGAGGCGCCCGAGCTCCTCGGCGACGCGATCCTGCAGCGGACCCGCAGCGGCCTCGCGACCGGCGCTCAGCTTCTCGCCGAGATCCGCGCGCCGGGCCTCCGCCTCGGCCAGCGCCGCCTCGGCCTCGGCGCTCCGCACCTCGGCACCCTCCAGCTGGGCGATTCCCTCGCGGCAGCGATCGGCGTGGGCCAGCACCGACTCGACGCTGCCGCCGTGCTTGCGCTCGAGCCGCTCGATCGCCTCGAGCCGCTCCTCGATCGCCTGCAGGGAAGCGGGGTCGGCCGCCAGACCCTCGGCGTAGTCGCGGAGCTCCGAAGCGACGTCGCCGGACTCGACCACCAGCGCCGCAACCCGCTCCGCCAGCGAGTCAAGCGCTGGATCGAGTCCGGTGGCGCCCTGCAGCGCGGCTTCGGCCTGTGCCAGCGCCGCAGCGGCGCCACCTCCATCCGCATCGGCTCCGGCGAGCCCCGCGTGAGCGTTGGACGCCGCTTCCCGCAACCCCTCGGCGTGCCGCAGCCGCTCGCGCTCGGAGGCGATCTCGGCCCGCTCCTCGGGGACGGGCGCCACCGCCACGATCTCGGAGAGCTCGTAGCGGTAGAGGTCGAGATCGCGCTCCCGCGACCCTTCCCGCTCGGCCAGTTCGGCCAGCTCGGCCGCCAGCCGCCCGCACTCGCGGTGTGCCTCGCGATAAGCGGCCCGCAAATCCAGGTGCTTCTCGCCGGCGAAGCCGTCGAGGATCTCCAGCTGGGCCGAGGAGATCGTCAGCCGCCGGTGCTCGTGCTGGCCGAAGAAGGCGATCAGGCGCCCGCCGAGCAGCTTCAGGTCAGCGGCCGTGGCGGCACGGCCGGCGACGAAGGCGCTGGTACGGCCGGCCGCCGAGACCCGCCGGCCCAGCACGACGTCCTCGGCGCCCTCGGGCAAACGCTCGGCCAGCTCGGCGAACTCCGGCTCCTCCAGCAGCCCCGCGGGCAGGTCGAAGACGCCCTCTACCCAGGCCTCCGCCGCGCCGGGCCGGACGATCTGCGC
>DATFQO010000065.1:0-23886 GCA_035264245.1 Solirubrobacterales bacterium | reverse complement strand
GTTCAGGTGAACCACATGATCTACAAGTCCGCGTAGATCACAGCCAGAGCCGGGGGTCGCTCTCGGCCGCTAGGACAGCCGGGGGCGGTTCCCCGCGTCCCTGCTGCGCGGACGCGCTTTGAGGCGCCTCACCGCCACAGGCGTGCCGGTCAGTCCCGCCGGCCGACGTAAAGCCCGCGGTTCCAGACGTCGTTCTCTAGGTACGAAACCTCGAGACCCACCGCGTCGAAGGCGTCCTTCATCTCCTCCGGTGCGAAGAGCCCGAGGTCCTGTCGTTCCCTGATGTATTCCGGCTGGCCCGCGCCGCCCACCAAGTAGTGGATGTCGAGGACCGCCATCAAGTCCTCGCGCCGCTGCCGGTACATCCAGGCGAGCTTGGTCTCCGACTCGGTCTGGAAGTTGGCGGCGAGGTGGCCGTCCCAGAAGCTTTCCGGCGTGAACCAGGGCTCGACGATCAGCAGGCCGGGGGAGCGCAGGTGGGCGACCATCCGCTCGATCGAGCGGCGCATCGCCTCGGCCGTTTCGACGTGGCCGATCGCGCTGAAGAGGCAGGTGACGACGTCGTAAGTGCGGTCGAGCTCGAAGGTCCGCATGTCGTTTTCGTGCAGCGGGATGTGCGGGCAGCGGGCGTGGGTCTGCTCGAGCATCATCGGGTTGATGTCGAGCCCCTCCCCCCGGTACCAGCTGCCGAGCGTCTCCAGGTGTCGGCCGGTGCCGCAGCCGACGTCGAGCAGGTCCTCGGCCTCGGGCAGCAGCTCGCGGGCGATCGCGTGGATTTCCTCCCCGGTCGTCGTGTAGTCCCGCCGCACGTACATCAGGTCGTACAGGTGGGCGGAATGTTCGTAGGGGATGCCGCTAGACATGGCGATAGGCGGGGAAGAAGCCGTCGCGGTCGCCGGGGTCGGCGCCCTGGCGACGGCAGAGGTCCTCGTATGCCGGCGGATCGTAGACGGCTTTGACCGCCCGCATCGGCAGCGGCACCGCGCCGAAGCGGGCCTTGAAATCCGCCAGGGAGTCGCCGGGGCTCATCCCGCCGCCGAGGTTGAGCCACGGCACCCCGAGCTCGACCAGGCGGTGGACCGCACTCCAGATCAGCGCGACCGAGTGGTGGGCGCAGCCGGGCAGGGCGGCGTTGAAGAGGAAGTCGCCGGCATGCGGGCTGTGGCCGAAGATCGAGACCGACTCCAACCGGCCCTCGACCCGGGCGCCGACGAGGAAGGTGTTCGGCAGCCCACAGAGCGCTGCCAGGGTGGCGGCTCCGAAGCGGTGCCGCGCCGCCGCCTCCTTGCGCTCCATCGTCAGCGGGTACTGCTCGACGAAGAACGCCGCCAGCTCCTCCCCCTCGGTCTCGTAGTCGGCGGGGTACCAGTCGCGCAGCTGCCGCCTGCGGTTGGTCGAGAGCCCGGCCCAGACCGCGTCGACCCCCCACGAGAGATCGAGCACATAGGTCTCATTGGCGACCGTCACCGTCTCCGGGTCGGCGTAGCTGTCGTCGCCGAAGAGGGCGTTGATCGCCAGATAGCCGGCGACGTAGCCGCGCTCGGCGGCGAACTCTCGCCAGCGCTCGGCGAACCCCGGCCAGGGCCCGCTCCCGGTCAGACCCGAGAAGCCGTACGGCGTCGCCACGTCGAGCCTTCCCTCGATCGGCCGCTCGATCAACGGGCAGGCGACCTTGCCCTCCTCTCCCTCGGCGACGAAGAGGACCGGCTCGCCGCCGCCCTCGAGGCCGAGGGCGTGGCAGCTGCCCCAGGTGTGGCCGAAGACGTGCGGGATCCCCTCCAGCGCCCGCTCCCACTCCGCTCGCCGCGAGAGCGGAATCAGGCGATCTGCCACGGCTTCAGACCTTCGACGCCCAGGGAAGCTCACCACCCTTGCGCACGGCCAGCGCCTCGAGCTTGGCAAAGGCCTCGCTGTCGTCCGGGGGCCGCAGGAGAAAGCGCTCGATCGGGATGCTCAGGACGACGTCGGGCCGCTCCCGCTCGACGATCTCGCGAACGAACATGCTGGTGTGGACGAAGACCAGCCTCTGGAAGCTTTCGCGCAGGAAGATCAGCAGCGCCTCCGCGAACGACTCGCCGAAGACGACGCACGTCGGTCCACCGGAACCCGCCCGTTCGAAGACTTTGACGCGGCCGTGGTTCTGCACGCCGTTGTCGAGGACGAGCGAGGCTTCAACTCCTTTGATGTCCGGCAGCAGGCGATTGCTGACCATCGGCGGGTCCAGCTTGGAGCCGAGGTCGCCCTCGAAGCTGTCTTCATACCAGCCGATCTCCCCGTCGCCGAACACCCGGACGTCGATCCCGCGACGGCGCAGGTTCTCGCAGATCGCCCTGTAGCCGAGGTAGGCCCCACGGTAGTTCCAGTGGGTATCGGTCTTCGGGTAGAGGTCGGCCTCCGACTTCGCCGCCCGCATCGCATCCAGCAGGTACAGGGCCGGGGCGCCGGCCCGATCCGCGATCTCGAGCACGTCATGCACGGGACGGCGGCTCGCCGGGTGGATTTCCGGCGGCAGGTGCTCGGGGTAGACGCTCTCCTTGTCGGGCACGACCACGAACAGCCAAGCCGCCCCGTCCTCCTTCGCCGTCGCTGAGCGCCGCTGAAACAGCTGCTGCCATTGACGCCGGTCCTCGGGAGCCAGCAGGACACTGCCGGCGTGCTGCCCCAGCACGTCATTGGAGTCGTTGCGCAGGAACAGCCATCCGTCACGGCCTTCGAGAACCTTGTAGTGCTGTCCGGGGACCTGCATCTTCCAGGCGAAGGACGAGCTGTTGGCACGCAGGCCGCGCAGCAGCCCCTCCGACCGCAGCCGGGAGCGGAGGTCCCGGGTCGCCTTGACCTCGACCGAGCCGAGTGCCGCGCTCGAGCCACCTTCGAAATAAACGCGGATCTGCAGCTGCCCGCGGCCGGGCTTGGCGGCCTGGATGTCCATCCGGAAGCCTGAGTTCTCGGCTCCCTCGACAGCGGGAAAGACACGAGCGACGTCGGGACGCTGCTGATCGACGACGACGCGGGCCACGACCACTTCGCCGGCCACGGCCTCCACGTAGGTGGCGCGCATCGGCTCCCCGAGCACCCAGCCCTGCACCACCAGCCGATCGCCGACCGCCCGGGCGGTCAGGTCCCCGTTGCCATGCGAGTCGATCTCGGCCGACCTGGCGGTGGCGAGAACCTCGATGCCTGGATAGGCGCTTCTGCTCACGCTCGGTTTGCCCTCCAGGGCAGCCGTGACCCCCGGGCCCGGCTGACATCGACGGTCAAGCTGCCAAGCGAGTGACGATCACCGCCGGCGAAGACCGCCTCGACCCCGAGCTCGCTGCGACCGCTCCCGCTCGCCTCGATCTCCAGCTCGAACCCGGAGGTGAGCGACGACGGCGACTGCGGAAACGTCTCCGCCACGTCAGGGCGCGGAGTGGCGGGAACGGTGCGGGCGATGGTCTTTCCCTCGGCGACCACCTCCACCGCGGAGACCGCGGCATGGTCGGCAAAGGCCCAGCCGACCATCTGGAGTCGATCTCCGGCCGTCCCTTTGACCTTGAAGTAGCCGAACATGCCCTGCGGCTCCTCGTGGAGGACGTCCTCGACCTGGATCTCGGCATCGGTCATCGCGGCAGAGTAAAGCCATCGGCGGCAGCGGAGGGGTCGGCAAGCTCGTAGATCTCGCAGCCAAAGCAGTCGAGGCGCCGGTACCTGGACCGAAGGTGGGCGAAGAACTCCCCGTAGTAGTCCGTCCACCACGCCGAAGTCACCGGGACGACGAGGTATCCGGCCCCGGCGTCCCGCAGGCTCTCCAGCTCTGCGATCGCGGCCGCGCTGTTGGCGGGGTGGTAGCCGGCATAGGTCCCGTTTTCGCCCTGGGGGAAATGGGAGGCCACCCGCCCGTCGAACCGCACCAGCTCGCGGTCGCCGCGGCTGGCAACCAGCAGCTCACCGCCGGCCGGGACGTTTTCCTCGACCGCGAGGCGCACGTTCCCGACCAGCTGGCGGTAGCCGAGACGGGCGCTCGGCTCGATCCCGCTCAGCGGCTCGGCTTCGAGCTGGAGCTGCCGCACCTCGACCTCGAGACGGCGGACGCGGTCGAGGAAGGCGGCGCGGTCGAAGTCAACTGGGTCCTCCTGGTCCTCGGACGAGGGCACCGGATCCCCCCCGGCCACGGACGAGGCGCTGAGCCGGACCAGCTCCTGCAACAGGTCCGCGCTCTGATGCGCGTAGCCTTCCAGCAGCTGCTCGATCTCCTCCTCGCGGCCGCGGTCGACGATCGCCAGCAGCGGGTCGACCGTCAGCCGAAGGGGGTGCGTCTCCGCGTACTCGACCGCCAGCAGCCCGTCGGCGACGTAGGCATCGAGGTCGTCGCGGCGGACCCGGTCGCGCCAGCGCTCGCGGTAGAGGGCGACGCTGCGCTCGAAGCGGTCCTGGCGTCCGCGCGAGGCGGACTCGAGGTGAACGAGCACCGCCTCGTCGCAGTAGTGGACCTCTCCCCCCGCCGCGCCGATCCGCAGGCAGAGGTCGACGTCCTCGAGCGAATTGTGGAAGCCGGCGTCGAAACCGCCCGCTTCCTCGAAGGCCCCGCGGCCGACCAGCATGCAGGCGGCGGTGACCGCCTGCAGCCGCCGCGGGTGCGAGACCGCCGGGTGCTCCGCGGGGAAGCCGGCGTAGAGGTGGTGCGGATAGCCGTCCTGGCCGAAGACGACGCCGGCGTGCTGGACGGTCCCGGTCGGGTAGAGCAGCTTTGCCCCGACCACCGCCGCCGCGGGGTGCTCGCCGGCGTAGCGTCGCAGCGCCGCCAGCCATCCCGCCCGCGGCTCGACGTCGTTGTTGAGGAAGACGAGCTGCTCTCCGGCGGCCGCCGCCGCTCCCCGGTTGCAGGCGGTCGCGAAGCCGGCGTTCTCCTCAAGGCGGACGACCCGGATGCGGTCCCCGTAGCCGGCGAGCAGCCGCGGCGTCCCGTCCTCGGAGGCGTCATCGGCGACGACCACCTCGCAGTCGGCGTCGAGGCCGTCGAGCACCAGGTCGAGGCAGCGCCCGGTCAGGTGCGCCCGGCCGTGGACTGGGATCACGATCGAGACCGCGGTCACTTTGCACCACCCTCCAGCTCGTAGATCGCGCCCGCGCGCTCGTCGACCGCCACCGGCCGGTAGCGGGACTCGAGGTGCTCGCGCAGGCCGTCGTAGTGGTCGAGCCACCAGCGATAGGTGGGCGGCACCACCAGGTAGCGCGCGCCCCGCGCGCGCAGCGCCTCGAGATGCTCGATCGCCTCCTCGCTGTGGGCCGGATGGTGCCCCGCCCAGCCGCCGTCCTCGGCCTGGGGGAAGTGCATCACCCGGTGGCCGTTCAGCCGCAGCAGCGAGTCGTCGCCGCGGCTGACCACCAGCACCTCCGCCCCGGCCGGGATCGCCGCGTTCACCGCCTCGCGCAGCCGCTCGAGTTCGCGCTCGTACCGCGGGTTGGAACGGCGGCCGTAGGGCTCCCACGGCCGCCCCCACTTCTCCGCGTAGCGCTGCTGGTTGGCGCGCAGGATCCGCTGGTACTCGCCGCCGGCGACCAGATTGCCGAACGACGCTTCGCCGAAGTGGTGGACGAAGGAGTCCTCGACGCAGCGCTGCTCGTAGCCGGCCTGCCGCGCCCGCTCGGCGTAGTCGTCGTCCTCGAGCAGGCCCACCTCGTAGCGCTCGTCGAGCGGCCCGAGGTGGTGGAAGGTCTGCCGCCGCATCGCCAGGCAGAACATCGCCGGCGTCCGCATCGACAGCCACTCGCCGACGTTCTCGCTTGCCTGCCGCCGAGCGAAGGCGAGCAGCTCTCCCCAGGTGCGGTAGTCGGTCTCGATCTCGGCCTCGTTGCCGATCCGGTTGGTCACCGGTCCGACCAGCCCGACGACGGGATCGCGCAAATGGGAGAGCAGCGGCGCCAGCCAGGCCGGCGGGACCATCGTGTCGTTGTTGAGCAGGACCAGATGCTCGCCGAGCGCCAGCCCGAGGCCCTGGTTGCAGGCAGGGGCGAAGCCCATGTTGCGGGCGTTGAAGAGGACCCGCACCCGGGCGTCGGCGTCGGCCAGCTTCGCCAGGTATCCGCGGGTGCCGTCGCGGGAGGCGTTGTCGACGACGATCAGCTCGAAGTCGTGGCCCGCCGTGTTGGCCAGAACCGACTCGAGGCAGAGGCGGGTGAAGGGGAGGCCGTCGTGGGTGAGGACGACGATGCTGGCGCTTTCCGGACCGAACGCGGGCGCTTCCTCGTGGACCGAGACCGGCACCGCCTGGGCCGCCTCGACCGTGCCCCTGGGCAGCTTCAGCGGCCGCCGCGAAGCCGGCTCCAGCTCCATCTCCTCCGGGAAGACGGTCGCCGTCCGCGGCCGCCGGCTGCCGGTCCGCACGTCGATTCCGAGCTGCTCGAGCATGGCGCCGAGGACGACCTCGTGAGCGAAGAACTCGCGCGCGACCTCTCGTGCGGCGCGGGCGTGGCGGGGGTAGTCGGACTCGATGCCGGCCAGCGCCTCGGCGGCCGAGTCGAACGAGTTGAAGGCGAAGAGCCCCTCGCCGGTCGGCAGGGCGGCGCCGAAGCCGGTGTCCTGGTTGACCACCGGCCGACCGGAGGCGAGGTAGGTGACGCCGCGATCACTGAACCAGCCGGTCCGCAGCCGCACGTTCTGGTCCTTGGCGACGGTGAACTCGCCTCGGGAGGCGCCGACGTAGTCGCGGTATCGGTCGATGCTCATCGAGACCTCGAGCCCATCGCGCACCCTCCAGCCGCGCGCCGCCAGCATCCCGCGGTCCTCCGCGGTGGCGCTGCTCAGCGCAAGCTCGAAACCGAGGCCGGTGCGCTCCGGCAGGTCGAGGTATCCGAGGAACTCGTCGTGCTTGCTCCAGGTGTAGCGCTCGCCCTCGAAGCTGACCACGCGCCAGTCCTGGCGCCAGTTGCCGATCGTCGTGTAGAGGTCGGCCGGCTGCGGCGAGCGGTCAGGCCAGAGGTCGAGGACGACCGGCTGGCGGGTCGGGTGGAACTGGAAGCGGTCGCTGGCGGGCAGGCGGCAGTCCGGGTTGCCCCAGTTCTCGGCGAAGGTGAAGAAGGCGGCGTGGGGCTCGAGGAAGTCGATCGTCTCCTGTCGCCCGTGACTCAGCTCGAGCTGCATCTGGACCGGGTCGGTCTCGAGGTAGACGAGGCGCCCGGTGGCGGCCAGCTCGGGCAGCGGCTGGGTGCCGCCGTGGAGGTTGACCAGCAGCTCGGCTTCGCCGTAGAGCCGTTCCAGCTGCAGCTCGCTCATCCCGTAGCAGCGGCGGTCGTCGTGCAGCGCCCTGAAGGCCCAGCGGTCGGCGAGCCCGAAGCGGCGCATCACGCTGGCGATGAACTCAGCCGCCAGCGCCGAGCTGTCGTCCTCGCGATTTGACATCAGCATCGCCGGCGTGCGGGCGTGCGTCTCGACGTAGAAAGCCTCGAAGCCGAGCCGCTCGAAGCCGAGCAGGTAGTGGAGGTTCTGCCAGACGACCCCCGCCACCGGCATCGGGGTCATCATCCCCAGCAGGACGATCTTGGGACGGCCGCCGCCGGCCATCGCTAGCCGCCCTCGGTGACCTGGCGCCAGATCACCGACCCCTCAGCCCCCGGCTCGGGTTGAGGAGCAACCGCTCTGCTGTTGTCCCCGTTGTCTCCGTTGCTCCCGTTGCGGGCACGGGCGCCCCGTTTGCGCTCGCGGGTCTGCGCCTCGTGCAGCTGCCGGTAGACGTTGCCCACCCGCAGCAGCTCCTCGTGGCTGCCGCGCTCGACCACCCGGCCCTGACTGAGGACGAGGATCTGGTCGGCGTGGCGCACGGTCGAGAGGCGGTGGGCGACGATGAACGAGGTCCGCCCCTCCATCAGGTCGTCGAGCGAGTCGAGGATCACGGCCTCGGTGCGCGAGTCGATCGAGGAGGTGGGCTCGTCGAGGATCAGGATGGGCGCGTCCTTGAGGAAGGCGCGGGCAACCGAGATCCGCTGGCGCTCGCCGCCGGAGATGTGCGAGCCGCCCTCCCCCAGCTCGGTCTCGTACCCCTTCGGCAGGGCGGCGATGAAGTCATGGGCATTGGCGGCACGGGCGGCAGTTTCAATTTCCTCCTGGGTTGCCTCCAGTCGGCCGTACCTGATGTTCTCGCCGATCGTCCCGGAGAACAGCAGGGGATCTTGGAGGACGACACTGATCTGCTCGCGCAGCGAGTGCAGCTTCAGGTCCCGCAGGTCGACGCGGTCGAGCTCGATCCTGCCGCCGCTGGGATCGTAGAAGCGGATCAGCAGGCTCATCAGCGTGCTCTTGCCGGCCCCGGTATGGCCGACGATCGCGATCCGTTCGCCCGGCCGCGCGTCGAAGGTGATGTCGGCGATGGTCTGGCTGCGGCCCGGATAGGAGAAGGCCACGTCGGTGGCCCGCACGTACCCGCGCGCACGGCCAAGGTCGACCGCGTCCTCGCGCTCGACGACCTCCGGCTTGGTGTCGAGTAGTTTGATCGACGAGTCGAACTGGACGAGCTGCTCATGGACCATGCCGACCGTCGTGCTGATCTGTTCCAGCGGCTGGTAGACGGAGGCGATGTAGGTGATCAGGATGATCAGCTCGCCGATCGAGATCTGGCCCTGGATCACGTGCCAGGCGCCGAGACCCATCACCACCGAGACGCCTCCCGCGGTGATCGTCTGCACTCCGAGCGTGTAGAGGCTCTGGCTGACGGTCAGCTTCACCCGCTCGTCGACCGCCGTCTTCCCCTGTTCGCGAAAGCGTTTGTATTCGTAGTCCTCGCGGCCGAAGGAGACGATCACCCGCATCATCGCCATCGCCTCGTTGACGATCGAGAGCGACTGCCACTCGAGGCGCTGGACCTTCTGCAGGCGCGGAACGATTCGCTTCCCGTAGAGGCCGAAGGACCAGACCAGGAAGGGCAGGACGATCATTGCGATGACCGCGATCTGCCAGTCGATCAGCATCGCGATGATGAACATCCCGATCAGCGTCAGCCCTGCCTCGACCAGCGGCGGGATCACCATAACCACGTTTCCGACCGAGGCGGCCTGGAGGTTGATCTGGCTCATCAGCGCCCCGGTCTGGCGCTTGTCGTGGAAGGTCAGCGAGAGGCGCTGAACATGGGCGAAGAGGTCGCTGCGCAGGTCGAGGACCATGTTTTGCTCCATCTTCGAGCCGAGGAAGTGGTTCCAAACCGTGAAGGCGTTGCCGAAGACGATGATCAGGAAGCGGACACTGACCATCGAGACGAGCACGACCCAGGTGGTGGGGTCCGAGCCGAAGAGGAAGCGGACGATGCCGGTTGGGTTCTGCTCCTCCAGCACCTGATTGAGGATCACTGCCAGCGGCCACGGCTCGGCCAGCCCAAAGACGGCGGCGAGGACCGTGAGCACGAGCAGCGCGACCAGCGTTTTGCGATGGGGCTCCAGGTAGGGCCGCATGCGCGGCAGCGCCTTCCACAGCTCCCAGGCTCCGTGACTCTCTTTCTCGGCGCCCGCCGGCATCGCGTTCGGGTCCGGCTTGCTGCGCATCCGCAGCGGACCAAGGCTGGGGCTCATCGCCGCTCTCCTTTCGGCTCCGGCACCGACTGCCTGACGAGGCTCGGGCCTCCCCGCCCCCGGGCCGGCATCGGACTCTGGGAGAGCGGCTCGGCGGGCGAAACGGACAGCGCCTCCGCCGGCGGAGTCTTCTCCTCCTCCAGTCCCTCGATCTCGGCCAGCGCCAGCCGCGTCGCGGTCGCCATCCCCTCGAGGCCGAAGGTGATCATCAGGATCGCGCCGACGGCGATCGCGATCGCGATCGCGATCTCGCCCTGCCAGAGGGCGACCAGCGCCAGCAGGACGAGGACGAGGACGACCAACCGCCCGGCGGTCGTCGTCCGCGGCCAGACCCGCGCCCGCAACAGCTGTTTCCCGTCGCCGTGCTCCTCCACCGCGGTGCGAATCTTCACCCCACCGAAGGCCCCCGCCCGCAGGTCGAGATCCCAACGGTCGAACGGCCCGCCGCTGCGGATGAAGCCGCCGCTGGCGGCAAGCGCGTCCTGCAGCTGCTCGACCCAGGTCTGCGGGTCGCGCCAGCGTTCGCTCCAGACCTCGACCGTGCGCGGCCAGGGCAGCGACGGCCGCGCCTGGGTGCGGCGTCGCCAGGGCGAGAGGCCGTTGCGCAGACGGCCCGCGAGCCGGGCGAAGGGCTGCAGGAGGAAGAGCAGCGAGGTGACCCCGCGTCGCTTCAATGTCTCTCCCAGGGGCTGCCCCGGGACGCGGTGATGGGCGCGCCAGCCGCTGGCGATCGCGGCGGCGAGGATCCAGGCGATCGCGGCGAAGAAGGCCGGGGCGGCGACGAGCAGCGGCTGCCAGAGCAGGCCGAGGGCGGAGATCTCCCCCAGCAGCGCGACCAACAGCAGACCCTCGGGCGCTTGCAGCATCCCGGAGAGCGCGCGCTGCGGGTCGTAGATCGACTGGAAGAGGCCGCTGCCCCAGGTCCCGTAGCGGACCAGCGAACGGCGCCGCGGCGTCTGCGCGACCGGCGCCTCGTAGATCCGCCCTGACCAGCGCGAGGAGCCGGCGCGGTTGTAGCGGGTCGGCCACTTGCGCTCCAGCAGCGCCTCGGCCTTGCCGTACCCATACTGCTGCCGCAGGTAGCGGCGGACCGAGTCGCGGCGCCGGTGCATGACCACGGCGCCGGCGCTGAAGCCGAGGGTGCGGTTCGCCTTCTGCAGCTGCCAGCAGAGGTCGACGTCGTCGCCGGCCACCTGGAAGCGTTCATCGAACCCGCCCACTTCTTCCAGCACGTCCTTGCGGAAGGCCATGTTGCAACCGGGAACATGCTCGGCCTCATGGTCGGAGATGAGGACGTGGATCGGCCCCCCCGGCGCGGCGGCGACGCATTCGGCGACGAAGCCGTCGTCCTCCGGCGGGATGTTCGGGCCGCCGACCCCGGCGTGGCCGTTGGCGCGCAGCAGCGCCGCGACGTACTGCAGCCAGTCGGCGTCGGGGTAGGCGTCGTCGTCGAGGAAGGCGACGATCTCGCCGCGCGCGAACTCGATCCCGCGGTTGCGAGCATGGCCGAGTCCGCGGTGGTCGGTCTGGATCAGGATCGCCGCGTGTTCCGCGGCAATCCGCGCGCAGTCCTCGCTGGCGCCGTCGTTGACGACGATCACCTCGTAGTCGGGATAGCTCAGCGTATTGAGCCGGGCGAGGCACTGCCCGAGCGTCTGCTGACCGTTGTGAGTGCAAACGACGACCGAGACGGCTGGCCAGGGGCCGCGGGGGCAGAAAGGGATCGCCCCGTAGGCGCGGCTGACCGCCGCCAGTGCCGGCTTCGGCTGCCGCTCGCGGTCGACGAGGCCGAAGTCCCAGTCGAGGACCTCATGGCCGCCGCGGTGCCACTCGTCGGTCCAGGCGAAGACGAAGGTGCCGGCGGCGCCGGTCGCGAAGGCGTGGCGGACCTGCCACTCGAGGGTCCGAGCCTGCGCCTCTGCCCCGTTGCGCCGGCTATCGAGACCGACCTCGGTGATCAACAGGGGCCGGTCGCCGGAGAGGTTCTGCAGCCGCGCCAGATAGGACTCGTAGGCGCCCTCCTGCTCGAGGAAGACGTTGAATGAGGTGAGGTCGAGGAAAGGCAGCTCGAGGTACTCGGTCGACGGGTAGTTGACGTAGGTGACGAGCCCCTCGGGGTCGGCCGATTTCGCCTCCCAGTGCAGCCGCTCGAGGAAGCGCTCGATCGGGCGCTTGTCGTGCCAGCGGACGATCGGCGCCGGGATCTCGTTGCCGATCGAGTAGCAGAGGATCGCCGGGTGCCCCTCGCAGGCGCGGACCTCCTCGCCCAGGCGGTTCGCAATCCCCTGGGCACGGTCGCGATCGTCGAGGAAGGCGACGTGCTGCTCCCAGGCGAAGCCCGCCATGACCCGAATGCCCTGCTCCAGCGCCGCGTCCAGCAGCCAGATGGGCGGCGGCACGTAGGTGCGGATCGAGTTGATCCCGGCGGCTCCCATCGTCGCGAAGTCCTCGCGGACCCGCTCAGGCGAAGGGAAATCCGACCCTCCCTCAGAGCTGAAGGTCCCGTAGGTGACCCCACGCACGTGGAACTTCTCGGCGCCGACCAGCACCGAGCGCCCGTGGACGCGGGGACGACGCTCTGCTGATTGGGTAGCGGAAACTGTCAAACGCTCCTATCTGGGGAACCAGTAGGAATGTCGGCCCTGCCGACGGAATTACGGGGTTTTGCGAGAACTCACCCAATTTCCCGCTTGCGTCGCTCGTGACTTTACGCGATTTTCGGTCACATTGGACAACTGTTCCAATTCGGAAACCGCGCTGCAATGCGGAATCAGCTAGCCCATCGCTCTCGCGATCACTACCCGCTGGATCTCGTTCGTACCCTCGTAGATCTGGGTGATCTTGGCGTCGCGCATCATCCGCTCGACCGGGTACTCGTTGACGTAGCCGTAGCCGCCGAGGACCTGGATCGCCTCGATCGTCACCTTCATCGCGTTGTCGGAGGCGAAGAGCTTGGCCATCGAGGTCCACTTGCCGAGGTCGGCCGGGCGCTGGGGCTTGTCGGCCATCGAGCAGGCTTTGTAGAGCAGCTCGCGGGCGGCGGCGGTGCCGGTCTCCATGTCGGCGAGCTTGAACTGGATCGCCTGCAGCTGGTTGATCGGCTTGCCGAAGACGATCCGCTCGGCGGCGTAGCCGTTGGCGTAGTCGGTGGCCCCTTGGGCGATCCCCACGGCCTGGGCGGCGGCGCCGAGGCGGGTCCGCTCCAGCGTGCCGAGGGCGACGCCGAGGCCCTTGCCCTCCTCGCCGATCAGGTTCTCGTGCGGGACGCGGACGTCGGTGAAGGTCGGCGAGCCGGTCGGCGAGCCCTTGATCCCGAGCTTGTGCTCGAGCTTGCCCGGGTCGAAGCCGGGCGCGTCTTTCTCGACGACGAAGGCGCTGGTGCGGCGGTTCTCGCGGTCGGTGGTGGCGAAGACGACGTAGAAGTCGGCGATCGTAGCGTTGCTGATCCACGCCTTCTGGCCGTTGATCACCCATTCGTCGCCGTCGCGGACGGCGCTGGTCCGCATCGCCGCCGGGTCCGAGCCGGCCTCGGGCTCAGACAGCGCGAAGGCCGGGGACCACTCGCCGCTGGCGCACTTCGGCAGCCACCTCTGTTTCTGCTCCTCGGTGCCGAACAGCTGGATCGGCAGCGTCCCCAGCTCCTGCACCATCAGCATCAGCGCCGAGGAGGCGCAGGCCTTGGCGATCTCCTCGACCGCCATCTGCAGGACCAGGGTCCCGGTCCCGGTCCCGCCGTACTCGGCGGCGAAGGGCAGGCCGAGGATGTCGTGGGAGGCGAGCAGCTCACGCAGGTCCCACGGGTATTCGCTCTTGCGGTCGATGTCGCCGGCCCGCGGCGCGATCTTCTCCTGCGAGAGCCGGCGGACCATGTCGCGCAGATCGAGCGCCTCCTGGGAGATCTCGTAGGCGGGGGTGACGGCGTCGACGCTCATTCGTTCCTCTCGGTTCTTGCTCCGGAGAGCATCAGATCATCATGATGCAATAATGCGCCTATGAGTAAGACGCGGACGACCGTCACCCTAGAGGAGGATGTATTCCGAGCGGTGAAGATCAAGGCCGCGCGTACGGGCAAGCGCGACTCCGAGGTGATCGAGGAATCACTGCGACGGGATCTGGGCCTTGACGACCTTGCCCAACTCTGGGCCAAGGTAACGCCTGCGCCTGAAGGCGAGGGCATGGAGCTTGCCTACGCGGAACTCCATGCGATGCGTGAGGAGAGGCGTGCCGAGGGCGGTTCTTGACCCCGGCGTTCTCGTCTCCGCTCTGATCACGCCCACTGGACTCCCAGCCAGGTTGCTTCGGGCAGCGCGCGAAGGCGACTTCGACCTCCTGATTTCCCGACTCCTCCTCGACGAGCTGGAATCGGTGCTGCGGAGAGACAAGTTCCGGCGCTACCTCCACCTCGAAGAGGTCTCTGCTGGAATCCGCCTCCTCCTCGACGAGGGCCGGCTGGTCGATGATCCCGCGAGCCCGCCGCCGGTCCGCTGCTCGGACACCGACGACGACTACCTGATCGCTATCGCTCACAGGCAAGAGGCGGCACTGGCCTCCGGCGACCGCCACCTGCTCGAGCTCGCCGGGAGGATTCCAGTCTTCTCGCCCGGCGAGTTTCTCGCGACGCAGCTCTGACTAGAAGACCGGCGACTCGGTGTAGGTGCCGAAGACCTCTTGCATCGCAGCGATCATCTCGCCCTCGGTCGCCTGGGTGCGGGCCGCCTCGATGATCGGCGGCATCAGGTTGCCCTCGCCGGCGGCGGCGCGCTTCAGCTCGGCTAGGGCGGCCTCGACCGCGACACCGTCGCGGGCGGCGCGGGTCGCGGCGAGGCGGTCGCGCTGCTTGCCTTCCAGCGAGGGGTCGATCCTCAGGATCGGCATCGCCTCTTCGTCGTCTTGCACGAAGTCGTTGACGCCGACGACGATCCGCCGCCGTTCGTTCAGCTCCTGCTGGTACTGGAACGAGGACTCGGCGATCTCGCGCTGGGGGAAGTTGCGGCGGATCGCCTCGACCATCCCCCCCAGCTCGTCGATCCGGGCGAAGTAGCCGTAGGCGGCGGCCTCCATCTCGTCGGTCAGCTTCTCGACGAAGTAGGAGCCGCCGAGCGGGTCGGCGGTGTTGGCGACGCCGGTCTCGGTGGCGATGATCTGCTGGGTGCGGAGCGCCACCCGCACCGCCTCCTCGGTCGGCAGCGCCAGCGCTTCGTCGAAGGAGTTGGTGTGCAGCGACTGGGTCCCCCCCATCACCGCCGCCAGCGCCTCCAGCGCGGTGCGGACGACGTTGTTGAGCGGCTGCTGCGCGGTCAGGCTGACACCGGCGGTCTGGGTGTGGAAGCGGAGCCGCATCGACTCCTCCTTCTGAGCGCCGTAGGTCTCCTTCATCTCCCGAGCCCAGATCCGGCGCGCCGCCCTGTACTTGGCGATCTCCTCGAAGAAGTCGATGTGGGAGTTGAAGAAGAAGGAGAGCCGCGGCGCGAAGTCGTCGACGTCGAGGCCGCGCTCGATCGCCCGCTCTACGTAGGTGAAGCCGTCCTTAAGGGTGAAGGCGAGCTCCTGCTGGGCAGTCGAGCCGGCCTCGCGGATGTGGTACCCGGAGATCGAGACCGGGTGCCAGCGCGGCATGTTCCCGGTGCACCACTCGATCATGTCGGTGACCAACCGCATCGCCGGCTCGATCGGGAAGCACCACTCCTTCTGGGCGATGTACTCCTTGAGGATGTCGGTCTGGATCGTGCCGCCGAGCTTCTCGGCGGGGACACCCTGCTTCTCGCCGACCAGCACGTAGAAGGCGAGCAGGATCGCCGCCGGGGCGTTGATCGTCATCGAGGTGGTGACGCCGCCGAGCGGGATCCCCTCGAACAGCCGCTCCATGTCGGCGAGGGTGTCGACGGCGACGCCCTCGCGGCCGACCTCGCCGAGGCTGCGCTCGTGGTCGGAGTCGTAGCCCATCAGGGTCGGCATGTCGAAGGCGGTCGAGAGCCCGGTCTGGCCGTGGTCGAGCAGGTAGTGGAAGCGCTCGTTGGTCTCCTCGACGGTGCCGAAGCCGGCGAACTGGCGCATCGTCCACAGCCGCCCCCGGTACATCGAGGGATACGGCCCGCGGGTGAAGGGATAGGAGCCGGGCTCGCCGACCTTCTCGACGGCGTCGCCTTCGAGATCCGCCTCGGTGTAGAGCGGCTTGATCTCCTGGCCGGAGATCGTGGTGAACTCGGCGTCGCGTTCGAGGCGCTTTTCGTCGGCGGTCTGGCTCACTGGCCAGTTAGTCTGACAGCGGCCCTGCCGTCAGGCGCTTTTACCCGTTACGGCGCGCAGCTTCGGCGCCCAGACTTCTTCGAGGAAGTCGCTCAGCTCGCCGTTCAGCCGCTCGGGGTCGAGGCGCCACTCGAGAATCGAGTTGGCTTCGACCAGGCGCGAGTTGGGCAGCTCTTCGAGCAGCATCCCCGAGTCGCTGAAGGGGTGCAGGGGGTCGCGGGGATGGCCGACGACCAGGGTCTGGTGGTCGATCTTCACCCGCTCCTCGCGGTGCGGCGCGGTCTCGCCGAGCAGAAGCCCCTCGAGCACCGCCTGCGAGGGACCCGGCCGCTGCCGCACCCAGTCGAGACCGACGTCCAGCAGATAGTTGGTGCGCGGTACGGCGCGGGTCAGCAGCGAGAGCCCCTCGAAGAGCGGCCGGCCGACCTTGAGGCCCAACAGCAGCGGCGTAAAAGCACCGGCGACGAAAGAGAGCGCGTTGTCGAGTACCGGCATCTCGATGAAGAGCGCCCGCGCCCGGTCGGGATTGTGGACCGCCAGCTCGAGGGCGATGTTCGCCCCCAGCGAGGTCCCCCCGATGACCGCGCTCTCCTCCTCCAGGTGGTCGAGCAGGGCGACGACCTGGCGGGCGAACAGCGGCATCGAGTAGAGCCGCAGATCCTCGGGCCGGTCCGAGCGGCCGTGGCCGAGCATGTCGACGGTGACGACCCGGTTCCCCCGCTCCGCCAGCTCCGGTCCCAGCCGATCGAACATGTGCCGGTTCATCAAGAGGCCGTGAACGAGGACGATCAGCCGGTTGCCCGACCCGTATTCGTCGTAGCCGATCCGGTGCCCCTCGTAGCGAAACTCTCCCATGGGCGGATGGTACGGCACCGGGTTTTGCGCCGAGTCCGCGAAAACCGTCGCTATTCGACGCTTTTCGCGGACTCACGATCGCGTGGGGACATCAGCGCCACCGGGACCGAGAGGCCGGCACCGCGGCGCAGGGTGGCGATCTGACGGCCGGCCTGGACCGCGGGGCGGATCTCGCTGACACGGTCCTCGCCAAGGTAGGCGACGGTCCGCTCCAGGTCGGGAGCGACGAAGGCCAGGCCCCAGAGGAACGCCGGCCGATCCCCTCCCGCCCGCTCGGTCGCCTCCGGCGGCTCTTGGACGACCTCGAGAATCGTCGAGCCAACTCGGAAGAAGGCCTGGCGCGGCGCGCCCGCCGGGGTCGGCTCCTCGCGGACGCGGCGCAGGTCGAGACCGGCGGCCTCGAGCGCCTTCGCGGTCCGATCGAGGTCGGAGGAGATCGCGACGACGTGGTCGAGGCCGCTGACGCCGTTCGGGTGCTCCGATGCCCCGGCCGGCGTCGGCCCCTCGCTCGACACCGTCGGCAGCCCATCGAGCTCCAGCGAGTCGGCCCCGCGCAACGACCACCGCGTCAGGCCTCTCCCGCCCTCCTCCGGCGCAAGCCGGATCCGGATCCCGCCAACCGCGAAGGCGTCGCCCTCCAGCTCGAACCCACAGTCGCTCCAGGCCCCGGGCGCATCGGCCACCGTCAGCTCGTCGAGGATCGCGGGCACGATGAGAACCCTAGCCTCAACCGGACACCAGATCAGGGCGCGACTGGGACCCCTCGGCGAGGGATTCGCCCGCCGTGGTCGAGGGGCGGGACGGGAAAGGCAGGCTGCCCTCCAGCCCGGATTCGACCCGGAAGGCCGAGAGCATCTCCCAGCCGGTGCCGACACCGGCGGAAAGAGCCTGGCTCGCCGCCGCAAGCTGGTCGACGAGGGGCTCCTGGCCATGGTTTCGACCGCCGAATATCGCCTGCGTCGCGTACTCCCTCGCGGTGAACTTGCCGAAGAACTCCAGCAACGTCGCCGCGTAGTAGACGAACGCCGCCAGCTGCGCGCCAAGCGCCCTCAGCTCAGCCCGATGCGCCGCGGGCTCGGTGGTCTGCCCTGCCGAGTCCAGTCCCAGGAGAGTCTCGTCGAACTCCCGGCATACCTCGAGGAGATCCGCGGGATCGAAATTCGCCTCACTGACACGGTCGACCCATGCCGCCAGGGCGGTGGGCCCTTCCTCCAGCTCCACGATCCTGCAGACGACTCTGGCGGCGTCGACCTTGGCGCGCAGGTTGTCGCGGAGCAGACGCGCCGCCGCCTCGGTCAGAGGCATCTCCTGCTCCAGCCCAACCAGGTCCCGAGCGGCTCGGATCAGGTCCCGGGGCAACCCGCCGGAGAGGCAGTGGAGCAGAGCGGAAAAGGGCTGCGGCAGCTCGACGATGCGCCTCTCGAGCAGTTCCTGGGAGACCTTGAACTGGAGATGAGGCACCTGGACCACCGCGTCCAGCGAGCTGTCGAAGACGTCGCGGATGTGGAGGCCACGACGCTCGAAGTGGCTCATCGCCTCCTCGGAGATGGAGAGGAAGAAGAAGCAATCAGAAACGCGGAAGACGACCTTCAGCTCGTTGAGGAATCGCCTGGCGCTCTCGTCGTCCATCTTGTCCAGCTCGTCGATGCCGATGCGGACCTCGCGCCCCTCGGCGACCTGACCCAGGAATTCACGGAACAGGTCGACGATGTCGGGCAGGCTCAGCTGCTGCTCGGAGAGCTCGGTGCTGCCGCTCAAGCCTCCTTCGATCCCCACGGGGACCTTGAAACCCCCTGACCAGCCCTGGGAGAAGCTCTGCTGGAACCAGATCTGCCGCAGCCGCTGGATCGCCGTGTGCACGTTCGGATCCCGGGACAACGAGTCCATAGCTTCGGCTTCGGAGGACGTCCGCCGCACGGACAGGTACCTCGAGCCCGCGAGCAGATATCCCCCGAGGGCGAGAATGATGCCCCAGCCGAGCGGAGAGGAGACACCAACCCCCGCCACGGAGCCGAACGTCACCAGCAATCCAGCAGTGATGCAGAACATCCCGATCATCAGCTGGGGGTCGCCGAGGAGCCGCGAGGGATTGGCTCGTTGCCCCAGCGGTCGGTCCGACCGCAGCCGGCGGACCTGGTCCTCCCCGACCACCGCGGTGCACAGGCGGGCGAACAGATGCAGAACGAAGTCCCTCGCCTCGTACTTGACAGGAGCGTCCACGATCACGTGCAGCGGCGCCTGTTGCTTGGGCCGCGTGGGGCCGGATTCGCAAACGGACCGCATCAAGGTGCTCTTGCCCGCGCCCCGAGAGCCGGCGAGCGCGATCGTGCCCCCGGGCATTAGCTTCATCATCCCGATCAAGCGATCCTTGGTCGCGGTAGGGACCTCCCGAGCCGCGTCGTCCATCTCCGCCAGGCCACTGAAGTCCGTGTAACGAAGGTCGGTCCCGAGGTCGGTCCTCGTGCCCAGACGGGATCGAAGGCGACCCAAGGCCCTGCTCCTCAGCTCCCTCGTGTAGGCAAGCCGGCTTGCGAACAGGCTCTCCTTGGCGATCTGCAGCTCCTCCAGGAGCGGGCGTCCCAGAAAGCGCGCCGAGAGCAGGCTGAGCCCGATCAAGATCGCCGCGGCCCCGACGACTTCAACGACCGCCGGTCGGGGTTCCAGAAACCACGCCAGGTAGAGAGCCCCGCCGACGAGCAGTGCCGACCACCCAGCCCACTGGTTCAGCCTGAATCTTCGCGCCATGCGCTTGAGGACGTTGCTGGCCGCACGGCTCGGGGCGAAGTAGGCCTCGAACATCGTCAACAGCCGCGGAATGAACAACCAGGCAGAGCCGACCAGGGCAAGCTCGAGGCCAACGGTCGCGGTGGCGCGCCGGGGCCAAAGCAGGGCATAGGCGACAAGGCCCACGCCGAGCAGAATTGCGACCAGGATCGACCGGTTCGCCTCGGGGCTGCGGCTGAGCCAGATCAGGATCCGCCGCTGCGGCGATGCCTCCATCGCCTCTACCCGCGCCTCCACCTTGCGCAAGACGGCCCATTTCTCCGCTACTTCCTCGAAGAGCCCATCGGCCTCGGTGAACGCCGACTGAATCGCCGCCTCGCGACCTCCGTAGTCATCGACGAGGCGCTCGGGGAGTTTCTCGAGCGCACGCCTCAGGTACTCCTCCTGTTCCTGCCTGCCTTCCGATCCCTCGCTCGCCATTTGGGCGAAGAATCTATAGGTACCGGAAGAAGACCTAAGCGGGTGAGCCGTAGCGCTCGCGCTCGAGGGCCGGCATCACCTTCTCGGTGAAGGTCTTGACCAGCTCGGGGTCGAACTGGGTGCCTGCCTCGCTGCGCAGCTCCTCGAGCGCCGCCTCGTTGCTCCGCGCCGCCCGGAAGGCACGGCCTTCGGTCATCGCGTTGTAGGCGTCGCAGATCAGGATCACGCGCGAGCCGAGCGGGATGTCGCGCCCGGCGAGCCCGTCCGGGTAGCCGGCCCCGTCCCAGCGCTCGTGAGTCGAGCGGACCAGCTTCGCGACCTCGCCAAGGGCGGGCGCGGCGTCGAGCACGCGCTGGCCGATCAGCGGGTGCTTGCGCATCAGCTTCCACTCTTCCGACGTCAGCTCGCCGTCCTTGTGGAGAATCTCGTCGGGGACCGCGATCTTGCCGATGTCGTGCAGCTCGGCGGCGCGGACGAGGACGTCGAGCTCCTCGGCGTCGAGCGGCAGCTGTCGGCCGAAGGTGGCGGCGAGGGACGCGACCCCGTCGAGGTGGCGCTCGAGCTCCGGCTCGCGCTCGTGCAGGACGCGAAGCAGGACGCCGCGGGTCTGGCTGCTGGCCGAGTCGGCACGGCGGCCCTTCTGCGAGTACATGCGGCGGTCGGCGATCCGCAGCGCCTCGCTCGCGGTCACCACCTCGACCGGGATCAGCACCTTGCCCCAGGAGGCGCCGATCGAGAAGCCGCTGCCGCGTTGGGAGAGTGCCGCCTCGGCGGTGTGGCAGATCGCTTCGGACGAGATCGCGCGGGTCGTGGCGAGGACGCAGAACTCGTCGCCGCCGAGCCGGTAGCCGCGGCCGTAGGGCTGCATCGCGTCGGCCAGCTGGCGGCCGAGCCGGCGCAGCAGGTCGTCGCCGGCCGGGTGGCCGAAGCTGTCGTTGTAGGCCTTGAAGCCGTCGAGATCGTAGATGGCAAGCACCATCGCCTCTGGCGGGGTGGCCGCGAGCGCCCGCTCGAGGTCGGCCATCAGCGCCCGGCGGTTGGCGAGTCCGGTGAGCGCGTCGGTGACCGCTTCCTCCCGGCTCGCGGCCAGCATCCGCCGGTTCTGGTCGAAGGTGATGACGAGGCGGGCGAGGACCGCGGCCAAGCAGGCGACGCCGAGCGCGACCGCGGCCGCGCCGATCGGGGTGAAGCTGCCCGCCGCCAGAAGCGAGACCCCGACGCCAGCCATCGCGATCGGGACGACGATGCGGCGGCCGTCGGCGCCGGCGGGGGCGGCGCCCGACTCGGTCGCCGGCAGCCAGGAGGCGAGCGCGAGCAGGAGGAAGGCGAGCGGCCAGCCGACGCTGGCGAGGTTGAGGGCGAAGGTCGACTGGCCGACGACCGAGAGGTAGACGACGTCGCAGACGCCGAACAGCAGCAGGGCGGTGGCGATCAGCAGCCAGGTCCCCCCGCTGCGCCATTTCGAGGCCGCGAAGGCGCCGCTCAGCAAGCCGAGCAGGACCACGTCCATGCACGGGTAGGCGAGGCTGACGGCGACCCCCAGCGGGCTGCCGCCGAGCGCTTCCAAGACCGGCGGGAAGATCAGCGCCGCGGCGACGCCGGCGACCGCCAATGCCCCGATCAGGCCGTCGACCCAGGCGAGCGGCTCCAGATGGGCGACCCGCGCCCGCAGCAGCAGGACCAGGGCGATGAAGCTGGCGGGGTAGAAGGCGAGGAAGCCGAGGTCCGAAAGCGAGGGGAACGGCGCCGGTTCGGCGTAGTAGAGGACGACGGAATAGTAGGTCTGACCGAGCGCCCAGAACAGCATCCCGGCCCCGAGCCAAAGCCAGGCCTTGCGCTCCGTCTCGATCCGCACCGCGCGCCAGAGGACGATCGCGGCAGCGCCGATGACGACAACGTCGTAGGCCCAGCGCCCGGCGGCGTCCTGCAGCGATTCGTCGCCGAGTTCCCAGAGGATCACCGCGGCGTAAAGCGAGAGCAACGCTCCGAGCAGGCCGATCGAGACGAAGGCAATTACACGCGAACGATCGGGGCGTTTAGACGTTTTGTCCACCCAGGTGCATCGGCGCTCTTTTCCAATTTCTTGAGCCTTATCCGGGCCGGGCGAACTCGTCCCGTCGCTTGATCAGCAGCCACTGCGGCTTCTTGCCGCCGCCGGTCCGCTGCAGAGCGAAGCCGCCCTCGAGCCTCTCGCCGTGGAGGACGAAGACCGCGTGGCCGCGCTCCAGCGCCTCAGGCCAGGGAACGCGCCCTCCCTGCTCGTAGCTGCCGCGGTCCCAAGTGGACACGGTGCCGCCGTCGATCTCACCCTCGAAGTCGTTGTAGGAGATCGGGTGGTCCTCGACCTCGATCGCCAGCCGCTTCACCGCCGGGTCCATCGAGGGGCCTTTCGGCACCGCCCAGGAGCGCATCGTCCCGTCAACCTCGAGGCGGAGGTCGAAGTGGTGCGCGGTGGCCTGGTGCTCCTGGACGACGAAGACGCCGGCGCTGACGCCGCGGATGGCGAACTGCTCGTGGCCCTCGACCTTGGCCGGCTCGACCTCGACCTTCTCCACCGCCGCCCCGGGAGGCCCCGCTTCGAGGAACGCGACCAGCCGCTCCACCGCCGGCTCGGGACCCTCGGCGTGCACGGCGACGGTCCCGTCGTCGCTGTTGCGAACCCAGCCCGAGACGCCGGCCTCGCGCGCCTGCCTCAGCGCCGCGTCGCGGAACCCGACTCCCTGAACCGCCCCCCGCACGACCGCCCGCACCGCACTCGATCTCTCGCTCATCGAGCCAAGGGTGCCAAGTCCCGCCTGCTTGTGTTTAGACGCAGCAGCTACAGGCAATTACGGAGGTACATCAAGTCATTGATCCACTAGCGGAAGGCCACCCCGTTGTCCGAGCGAATCCTGATCACCGGCGGTGCCGGTTTCATCGGCTCCCATCTCGCCCGCCGACTGCTCCGGGACGGACACGAGGTTCGCGCGCTGGACCGGCTCGACCCGCAGGTGCACCCAGAGCGCGAGCGGCCGGCCTACCTCGAGGATGACGTCGAGCTGATCCAAGGCGACGTCCGCGATCCCGCCGCCGTCGCCGACGCGCTGGAGGGGGTCGACGCGGTGGTCCATCTCGCCGCCCGGGTCGGGGTCGGGCAGAGCATGTACGAGATCGCCGACTACTGCTCGGTCAACACGGTCGGCACCGGCGTCCTGCTCGAGGCGCTGATGGAGGAGCCGGTGCGCCGCCTGGTCGTCGCCTCAAGCATGAGCATCTACGGCGAGGGGCTGGCGCGGACCGCCGACGGCGAGGTCGCCGAGGCGGTCGAGCGCGACCGTGGCCAGCTCGAGCGCGGCGAGTGGGATCCGCGGGGGACGCGCGGCGAGGTGCTCGAGCCGGTGCCGACGCCCGAACGCAAGCGCGTCTCGCTGTCCTCGATCTACGCGCTCAACAAGTACGACCAGGAGCGGATGTGCCTGCTCTTCGGCTCCTCCTACGAGGTGCCGACGACGGCGCTGCGCTTCTTCAACGTCTACGGCCCGGACCAGGCGCTCTCGAATCCCTACACCGGCGTGCTCGCGATCTTCGGCGGCCGGCTGCTGAACGACAAGGCGCCGCTGATCTTCGAGGACGGCGAGCAGCGGCGGGACTTCGTCAGCGTCCACGACGTCGCCCGCGCCTGCGCTCTGGCGCTGGAGCGGGACGAGGCCGCCGGCTGCGCTCTCAACGTCGGCAGCGGCGAGAGCGTGACGGTACGGGAGATCGCCGCGCGCCTGGCGCAGGTGACCGGCCGCGAGGACGTCAAAGCTGAAGTGACCGGCAAGTACAGGGTCGGAGACATCCGGCACTGCTTTGCCGACATATCGAGTGCCCGAGAGGTCCTTGGGTACGAACCGCAGATCGCACTGAACGACGGGATGTCCGAGCTGGCCGGGTGGCTGGAGGGGCAGACCGCAGAGGACAGGGTGGAATCCGCGCACGGTGAGCTGGCCGCGCGAGGACTCACCCTATGACGGGAGCCCTAGTCACCGGCGGAGCCGGATTCATCGGTACCAACCTCGCCGAGAG
>DATFQO010000064.1:0-14611 GCA_035264245.1 Solirubrobacterales bacterium | reverse complement strand
TTGTAGATCACCCGCCGCTGCTCGTTCATCACGTCGTCGTACTCGAGGACGCGTTTGCGGATCAGGAAGTTCTGCTCCTCGACCTTCTTCTGGGCGTTCTCGACGGTTTTCGTCAGCATCTTCGCTTCCAGCGGAACTTCGCTGCCGTCGTCGTCGACCGGCCCGAGTTTGTCGAGGATGTTGTAGATCCGGTCGCCGGCGAAGAGGCGGATCACGTCGTCTTCGGCGGAGAGGAAGAAGCGCGACTCGCCGGGGTCGCCCTGGCGGCCGGATCGGCCGCGCAGCTGGTTGTCGATACGGCGCGACTCGTGCCGCTCGGTGCCGCAGATGAAGAGCCCGCCGAGCTCGCGAACTTCCTCGGCCTCGGCCTTGCACTGCGGCGCCATCTCCTCGGCCTTTGCGGCCAGCGCCTCCTCGTAACCCTCGCTCTCGTGCGTGATCCCCTGCTTTTTCAGCTCGGTGATCGCGAGGTGCTCGGGGTCGCCGCCGAGCTTGATGTCGACGCCGCGGCCGGCCATGTTGGTCGCGATCATCACAGCGCCCTTGCGGCCGGCCTGGGCAATCAGCTCGCCCTCTCGTTCGGCGTGCTCGGGCTTGGCGTTGAGGACCGCGTGCTTGATCCCCTGGCGCTTGAGCGCCTCGGAGATCATCTCCGAGACCTCGACCGAGACGGTTCCGACCAGTACCGGCTGGCCCTTTTCGTGGCGGCTGACGATTTCGTCGATCAGCGCCTGCCACTTGCCGTCCTTGGATTTGAAGATCTGGTCGTTCTGGTCGGCCCGGACCATCGGTTTGTTGGTCGGGATCTCGACCACCGGCATTTTGTAGATCTTCATGAACTCGGTCGCCTCGGTGATGGCGGTGCCGGTCATGCCCGAGAGCTTGTCGTAGAGGCGGAAGTAGTTCTGCAGGGTGATCGTCGCCAGGGTCTGGTTCTCCTCGCGGATCGCCACGCCCTCCTTCGCCTCGACCGCTTGGTGCAGGCCCTCCGACCAGCGCCGTCCCTCGAGGATGCGGCCGGTGAACTCGTCGATGATCATCACCTCCCCGTCGATCACCGCGTAGTCGTCGTCTTTCTTGTAGAGCGACTCCGCCTTCAGCGACTGGACGAGGTGGTTGACGAGGCTGCCGTGCTCGCCGAGATAGAGGTTGTCGACGCCGATGAAATCCTCGGCTTTCTTCACCCCGCGCTCGGTCGGCGAGACGGTCTTGTGTTTCTCGTCGTACTCGTAGTCGTAATCGGCGTCGTGGGTCTCGCGCGACTCGCCGAGCGATTTCAGTTTCTGTTTCGCCGGCACCCCGACCATCTGTTTGGCGAGGCGGGCGAAGGTGTAATAGGTCTGCGCCGCCTGTTCGGGCTGGCCGGAGATGATCAGCGGCGTCCGCGCCTCGTCGATGAGGATGTTGTCGACCTCGTCGACGATCGCGAAGTTGTGGTCGCGCTGGACGCAGTGCTCGAGCGCGTCGGCCATGTTGTCGCGCAGGTAGTCGAAGCCGAACTCCGAGTTGGTCCCGTAGGTGATGTCGAGCGCGTACTTGCGCTGGCGGGTGGCGTGGTCGTCGCCGTCCTGGAGGGCGTCGGAGGTGACCCCGAGCGCGTCGTAGATCGGCTTCATCCATTCCTGGTCGCGGCGGGCGAGGTAGTCGTTGACGGTGACGACGTGGACGCTCTTGCCGGCGAGCGTGTTGAGGAAGACGGGCAGGGTCGCGGTCAGGGTCTTGCCCTCGCCGGTCTTCATCTCGGCGATCGCCCCGTCGTGGAGGACCATGCCGCCGATCAGCTGCACGTCGTAGTGGCGCTGACCGGTGCTCCGCCGCGAAGCCTCGCGGCAGAGGGCGAATGCCTCCGGCAGGAGGTCCTCGAGCGAGGTGCCGTTGCGGGCACGCTCACGCAGGGAATCGGCCTCGGCGCGGATCTCCTCCTCGGAGAGCGCTTCCATCTCCGGCTCGAAGCGGTTGATCGCCTCCGCGCGCTTCTGGTAGGACTTGAATTTCCTTCCCTCTCCCGCGCGCAGCGCCTTCGTTACGAGGTCCATCGCTGGCATTGCTCAAGGTTAGCGGTGCGACCTTAAATTCCCCTTGCCGGCCTCCGCCGAGGGGCGTACGATCGAGGCGGAACCCAAAAGGAGGCACTCATGCGGATTGAGATTCGGGGCCGGAACGTCGAGATGACGGAAGACCTGCGTGAGATGGTGCGGAAACGCTTCCAGCGGCTGGGCCGCCAGGTCTCGCCGCTCGCGACCCTGGAGGTGATGCTCTCCGAGGAGCGCAATCCCCGGGTCGCCGACAGCCAGGTGGCGGAGGCGACGTTCTACCTGAAGGGAGTCACCCTGCACGCGCGGGAGTGCACCCCCGAGATGACCCATTCGGTGCACGAACTTGCCGAGGACATGAGCCGGCAGGTGAAGAAGCACCGCGAGCTGCGTCGCAAGCGCCGCCGCACGCGGCGGCTTGTCGACCAGATGCGGGGCCGCCCGGCCGAGGCACGGCCGTAGGGCCGCGGAGAGCCAACTAGAGGCGCCGGGCAAAGGTCACCGCCACCACCCGGGACGCCCCCACGGCCCGTAGCGCGCGAGCGCAGGCCGTGAGGGTGGACCCGGTGGTGAGTACGTCGTCGACGAGCAGCACGCTGCGCGGCGCGGCGCCCTTGGCGTAGATCCGCGGCGGGTGACCAACTCGCTCGGCACGGCGGCGCCCAACCTGCCGTCCGCCGCCGCGGCGCTCGAGGCAGTGCGAGAGCGGCGCTTCCAGCCGCGCCCCCAGCGCCGCCGCCAGCTCGCCAGCCGGATCGAACCCCCGCCGCCGCAAGCGGGGTGGCGCGGGAGGCACCGGCACGATCGTCCCGCTAAGCATGTGCGCCGGAGCCAACCACTCGATCCGCTCCGCCATCAGGTCGGCAACCGGCAGCAGGCGCCTGAACTTCAGCGCCCCGACAAGATCCCGGGCCACGCCTTCATAAGAGGCCGAAGACCAGGCCTTGTCCAGCCCGGCAGGCCCGTTTCCCAGCAGCGGATCGGCATCAGCAAGGCGCCGAGTGCATCGGGTGCATACCACGGCATCGAACCGACAAGACCGCCCGCAGGCGGCACAAAGCGCCGGCACCAACGCAACCCCGATCCGCGGCAAAAGCTCCACGCCCCGAGCCTGCCGAGCAATAACGCAAGCGTGGCACGCAGAAGGCAAATTCTCTGCGCCAGCTCCGTCTCAAGACTCTGACTTGGCGATATGGAGGAACCGCTTTCGTTCTACGGCGAAAGGCAATGCCTGTCGAGGAGGGAGTCGGCACCCCTCCGCAGGAATGTTCGGCGAAATGCAATCTGGTGAATGCGCGCGCGGAGCGCGCGCTCCAGCTTCTCCCCGGAGCGCAGCGGAGGGGAGGTCAATTCCGGAGGAGGGGTGCCGACTCCCTCCTCGACAAAACCTCTGAACCTAAGCCCGTGCCCCAGCGATGGCGTTGATCAGCACCTGCCGCGCCGGGACTTCGGCGTTCGGCAGGGCGATGACCTCTTTTAGGCGCACCCCGTCGCCCACCTTGACGCCATCGCCAATGACGGACGGCCCATCGATGCGGACGTCGTCCCCGATCTCGCAACCGGGCCCGAGCAGAACCGGGCCGACGAGGTCGGGCTCGCCCTCCATCCGCTCGCCGGAGCGATAGCCCTCGACCAGCTCCCCCTCCCGCTCGACTTCGACCGCGCCGGTGAGCGCGTCGACGTTGCCCTCGCGCAGCTCCTCGAGGTTGCCGATGTCGTTCCAGTAGGCGTCGATCTCGTGCGAGTAGAAGGGGACGTCGCCGTCCAGCAGGTGCGGGAAGACGTCCATCGCCCAGTCGGCGAAGCCGGGCGGGTCGCCCTCCCCGGCCGCCTTGCTCGTCCCCGGCTCGGGGAAGAAGTCGAAGATCTCCCTGCGGAACATGTAGATGCCGCAGTTGGCGAGGTCCGACAGTGCTTCGGATGGATCGGGCTTCTCCTGGAAGCCCTGGATCCGCCCGTCGGCACCGACGATCGCGACGCCGAACTGGCTGGTGTCCTCAACCCGCTTCATCGCCAGCGTCGCGATCCCGTCGTGGGACTCGTGGTACTCGCGCATCGCCGTCAAGTCGATGTCAGTGAGCGCGTCGCCGGAGATGATCAGAAAGGAGTCGCCGAGGAAGTCAGCCGCGTTGCGGACGCCGCCGGAGGTCCCCAGCAGCTGCTCCTCGCGGCTGTAGGAGAGCGAGACCCCGGAGTTGTTCCCGTCGCCGAAGTAGCCCTCGATCAGCTCCGGGAACCAGTGCAGGTTGGCGATCGTCTCGGTGAAGCCGTGGCGGGCGAGCAGGCGCAGGATGTGCTCCATCACCGGTTTGTTCAGCACCGGCACCATCGGCTTCGGCATCTCGTAGGTGATCGGCCGCAGCCGCGTCCCCAGGCCTGCCGCCAGGACCATCGCCCTCATGCCGCCATCCCCTCCTTCAGCCGGTCGATCGCGACGATCGCCGCCGGGTCGACCCCCCGCCGGCTCGCCATCTCCATCGAGACGAGGTCGCCGAGCAGCGTCGCCCAGAGCAGGCGTTCCACCCGAGTCTCCCCCACCGTCTCCAGGCGCACCACCGTGGCGGCCTCCTCGGCGACCAGCTCGGCGGTCAGCTCGAAGCGCTGACGCTCGCGGGGGTGCTGGTCGCAGTCCTCGAGGAAGACCGCCGCCATCCGCTCGGCACCCGAGGCGGGCGACCAGCCGCAGATCTCGTTGTGGTCGGCCTCGGGGAGCTCGGCGGCGAAGGCGGGTGCCTTCGCGTTCTCGTTGATCTGGGTCTTCCAGCGCTTCGCCACCGGGGTCGTCAGGTCGCTGCCGTAGATCACGGTGGCGGCGTCGCCGAGGCTCTCCGCGACCTCGGCCGCTCGCGCCTGGATCTGGTCCAGCTGGCGCTCCAGGAACGCTGCGGCGGCGTCGATCTCGGTCCGGATCCGCGGCGCGACTGCGGCCAGGGCCGCCGCCTCGGCGGCGATCGCGAACATATAGGCGACGGCGAAGCGCGGCTGGAAGATGCCGGGCAGCCCGATCACCGGGACACCCGCCTCGCGCGCCTGGTCGACCAGCTGGCCGCCGGTGCTGGCGACCAGCCGGCGCGCGCCCAGCGCCTCCGCGGCCTCGAAGCAGGCCAGGGTCTCCTCGGTGTTGCCGGAGTAGCTCGAGCAGAGGACCGTCCACTCGGGGGTCGCCCAGCTCGGCAGCTCGTAGCCGCGGATCGAGATCAGCGGCCTGGTCAGGCGGTCGCCGATCGCGGCGGCGGCGAGATCGCCGCCGATCGCCGAGCCGCCCATCCCGCAGACCATCAGTCCGGCCGAGTCGGCCCCCTCGAGACGGGCGGTTTCGATCCGCCAGAGGGCGTCGCGCAGCTGGTCGGGCAGGCCGAGGACGTCTTCGAGCAAGGTGGCCATCAGGCCGGGACTCTTTCATCTCGGCCGACGACGGCGTTGACGAGCTGGGCCCCTGGCTCGACTCTTGCTCCCGGCGCGAGGATCGAGCCCCAGACGCTGGCGCCCTCGCCGATCGCGCAGCCCTCGAGCAGCACCGAGTCGGCGACCTCGGCCCCCGCCTCGAGCGTGCAGCCGGGCGAGATGACGGCCCGCGTGCCGACCTTTGCATCGGCACCGATGCTCACGCCGGCGGCGATCAGCTGGCCGGGCGCGGTCGGCTCGACCCGCGTCTCCACCCTGCCTTCGAGGATGTCCCAGCTGGCCTGCAGGTAGCGGTCGGGGGTGCCGATGTCCATCCAGTAGCCGTCCAGCAACAGGCCGCAGAGGCCGTCGCCGACCAGCCGCGGGAAGACCTCGCGCTCGATCGAGACGGCGCGGCCGGCCGGTATCAGGTCCAGCACTGAGCGCTCCAGGATGTAGGCGCCGGCGTTGATCTCGCCGGGGACCGCCTCGCCCGTCTTCTCGAGGAACTCCAGCACTTGGCCCTCTTCGTCGCAGCGGACGAGGCCGTAGGCGGCCGAGTCATCGACCGGGTGCAGGCCGATCGTGGCGCGGGCGCCGCGCTCGGAGTGGGCGCGCGCCAGGGCCGAGAGGTCGAGGTCGTTGAGGACGTCGCCGTTGAGGGCGAAGAAGCGGTCCTCGAGCCGATCGCCGAGCGAGTCGGCGGCGAAGCGGATCGCCCCCGCGGTGCCCAGCGGCTCGGGCTCGGCGACGTAGGTGATCTTCACCCCGGCGGCTCCCTCCTCGCCGGCCAGCGCCTCGCGCAGGACCTCGGGCAGGAAGCCGCAGGCGAGCACGACCTCGGTCACCCCGTGGCCGGCGAGCCACTCGATCGCGTAGGCGAGGAAGGGGCGGTCGACCAACGTCAGCGCCGGCTTCGGGACGTCGCTGGTCAGCGGCCGGAGCCTCGTCCCTTCGCCGCCGACGAGGACAATGGCCTGCACTAGGGAGCGTTTGCCGGCTTCGGCGAGTTCACGGTGCGGCCTATTCCCTCGTACTCGAAACCGGACGCCACCAGCTTGGCCGGGTCGAGAAAGTTGCGGCCGTCGACGACCAGGCGGCGGGTCATCCGCTCGCCGGCCGCGGACCAGTCGAGCTGGGCGAACTCGGGCCACTCGGTGACGATCACCGCGGCGTCGGCGCCCTCCAGCGCCTCCATCGCCGAGGTCGCCATCTCGACCGAGCCGAGCAGCTCGGCGGCGCGGTCGGCGGCGACCGGATCGTAGGCGACGACCTCCGCCCCCTCGCCCTGCAGCCGCGCCGCGAGGACGAGGCTCGAGGCCTCGCGCATGTCGTCGGTGTCGGGCTTGAAGGCCAGGCCGAGGAGCGCCACCCGCTTGCCGATCAGCGAGCCGAGGTGCTTCTCCAGCTTGCCGACGACGCGGCGCTTCTGCAGCTCGTTGACCTCGATCACCGCCGTCAGCAGCTGGAAGTGGTACCCGGTGTTGCCGGCGAGCATCTTCAGCGCGCTGACGTCCTTCGGGAAGCAGCTGCCGCCGTAGCCGATCCCGGCGCGCAGGAAGGAGCTGCCGATCCGCTCGTCGAGGCCCATCCCCTGCGCGACCTCGCCGACGTCGGCGCCGACCTCCTCGCAGACGTTGGCGATCTCGTTGATGAAGGAGATCTTCGTCGCCAGGAAGGCGTTGGAGGCGAGCTTGATCATCTCGGCGCTGGCGACGTCGGTGCGGAGGATCTCGCCGCCGAGCGGCCGGTAGAGCCGTTCGACCGCGTCGGCGGCCGTCTCGTCGCCGGCGTCGGCGCCGACCACCACCCGGTCGGGGTTCATGAAGTCCTTGACCGCCGTCCCCTCCTTGAGGAACTCGGGGCAGGAGACGTAAGAGAGGCCGGGCATATCGCGGCGGATCGACTGTCCGGTGCCGGCCGGCACAGTGCTCTTCATGATCAGGACGTGGTCGCTGTCGTCGGGCAGCTCCTGGACGACGGAGCGGACGCGCGAGAGGTCGGCGTCGCCGGAGTAGGTCGGCGGCGTGTCGACGCAGACGAAGAGCAGCTTCGTCCCGGCCAGCAGCTCGTCCATGTCGGTGGTGAAGGTCAGCCGCTCGGAGTTGCGCCGCAGCAGGTCCTCGAGGCCCGGCTCGTGGATCGCCACCTCGCCGCGGGAGAGGGAATCGACCTTCTCCTGGAGGATGTCCCGGGCGATGACCGGGTGCCCCAGCTCGGCGAAGCAGGCGGCCGTGACCAGGCCGACCCAGCCGACTCCGATGACCCCTACGGTGTCCTTCTGCTCGCTCATCCCCTGCTCCTTCCGGGCTTCGTCGGCTTCTTCTTCTTGCTCGGGACGATCACCTTTGCCGAGCGCGCCATCCCGATCATCTGCTCGTTGGTCAAGGTCCGCAGGAGGTCATTCGTGACCCAGTAGACGTTATCCCCCCGGTGCCAGGCGACAATCTTCACATTTTCGCCGTCGACGTAGACGTCGTAGTCGCGGCCCTTGATCTCCTTGGTCAGGCTCGGATCCTCGAGGATCGGCGGATCGGACCAGCCGCGGATCCCCTGCACGCCGAAGTAATGGGTGCCGTCCGACATTTCCGCCACCAGGACCATCCGGTAGGCGACGTGGCGGTTGCCGTCTTCGTCCTTGAGGTTGTATACGTAGGGGTCGACGGTCTTCTCGTAGGGATCGCTTTCGTCGAAGCGGGTTCCTTCGGGCAGCCGGGTCGGGTAGTAGACCGGGAAGAACCCGCGGGCGCGGCGCACGGCGATCTTCGCCTCCGCCTTGCCGGCTTCGCCAGCCGGGACAAGGCCGTCTGAGCCGGGCTTCGCGACTTCGACCTTCGGCTTCTTCTGCTTCGGCTTCTTCTTCGGCTTGCGCTGCTTGTGCTTCTTCTTGCCGGCGGCGGCTTCTTCGCGACTCTGGCGCTGCGCGGCTTTCGCCTCCTGCACCGTCTCGCCGCCGAGGAATTCCTCCACCGCGGCGGCCAGCGCGCTTTCCGTCGTGTAGACGAAGCTGGGTCCGAGTTCGGCTGGGAAGTGGACCTCGTTGATCGTCGCGTTGCGCGAGGCGGCCAGCAGCTTCAGCACTTCCAGCAGGGTCTTGCCGTCGCTGATGTCCGAGGTCGTGTAGTCGGTGAATGCCTCGACCAGTTCGCCCTGGTCGAAGACGATGTCCTGGACCGAGATCCGCGAGCGAGCGGCGCTGAGGAAGTCCTGCTGGCGGGCCGAGCGGACGATGTCGGTGTCGGTGTGGCGGTAGCGGACGTAATCGAGCGCCTGCTTGCCGCACATCAGCTGGTAGCCCGGCTGGACGTTGATTTCGGCGTACTGTTCGGAAGGGTCCACGCCTTCGTTCGAGTGGTAGTAGCGGCGGTCGACGTCGGTGTAGACGCAGCCAATCGCGTAGACACCCTGGGCGAAGCCGAGGAAGTCGACGTTGACGACGTGGTTGATCGGCAGGCCGGTCAGGTCCTTGACGGTCCGCAGGGTGAGCTTGGTGCCACCGTAGGAATACGCTTCGTTGAACTTGCCGGTGCCGTAGCCGGGGATTTCGACTTTCAGGTCGCGGGGGATCGACATCATCGAGATCAGCCCCTTGTCCGGGTCGAGGCGGACCAGCATCGTCGTGTCCGAGCGTCCCGGGTCTTCGGCTTCGTTGGCGCGCTTGTCGGAGCCGATCACGAGGAAGGTCTGGGCGCCGCCGCTGCCGGCGTCGACGAGGAACTTGTTCAGCTTCTTCTGCAGTTTGTTGTTTTTCGGCTGGATCGCGTTGGCGATGCTGTCGAGGTAGAGCAGCGTCGCAGCGGCGGTCGTCGCGGCCGAGACGGCGACGATCAGGACCGCGGCGAGGGTGAAGCGCCACCAGAAGCGCCGCGGCTTCGGCGGGGCCTCTCCGTCCCCGTTCGGCGGCGGCTTCTTGGGCGCCCAGCCCGGGCCCAACGGCCGCGGCTCAGTCATCGAGACGGTCCGGGATGGCTCGGAGGAACGACTCCAGCGCTTGGCGGTAGGTCTCGAGCGAGGAGATCGAGACCCACTCGCCCGGGCCATGGTGCCCGGCCCCGACCGGCCCGAACTCGACCGCCGGGACGCCGACCCGCAGGAACGACACCGCGTCGGAGGCGCCATCGCGGCCGACGCTCATCGGCTCCCCGTCGTGGTGCTCGGTCGCCGCGCTGCGCAGCGCCTGGACGTAGGCCGAGTCGCGCTCGACCGTGGCCGGCGGCCGGGTCAGCAGCGCCTGCACCTCGATCCCCCGCAGCTCGCGCACCTGGGCGAGGATCTCCCGCGGGTCCTGGTCCGGGAGGTAGCGGATGTCGACGTCGATCACGCATCGGTCAGGCACCTTGTTGAGAGCATCGCCGCCGACGATCCTCCCCAGGTTGATCGAAGGCCGGTCGAAGAGCTCGGAGCTGTGCCGGGCAAACGGTAGCGACTCGATACTGCGGAAAACGTCGATCGCGTTGAGGACGGCGTTGTCGCCAAGCCAGGGGGTCGCCCCGTGGGCGGCGGTCCCCCCGACCTCGAGCCGCAGCGCCAGGACGCCCTTGGCCTCGATTCCGATGTGCAGGTCAGTCGGCTCACCGGTGATCGCGAAGTCGCCGACGAAGCCGCTGTCGACGAGGTGGTCGGAGCCGCGCTCGGAGCTCTCCTCGGACTCCTCGTCGCCGACGATCCCGAGCCGCACCCGCACCCGGTCCTGCTCCCGCATCGCCGCGGTGACCATCAGCATCGCCGCGACCGCGCCCTTCATGTCGTACGCGCCGCGCCCAATCAGCCGATCGCCGGCGGTCTCAGGCACGAACTGCCCGGCGTGCCCAGGCACTACGTCGATATGCCCATGCAAAACCACGGTCGGGGCATCCGCGGGCCCAACTTCGGCCATGACCACGGGCAACCCCCGAACCTCATCGCCCCTAGTCTCGATCCCCCGAGCTTCCAGCCACCCCTGAATAAACCCAGCGGCCTCGGAAATCGCATCTGGCTCGCAGGTCTCGAAGCTGATCAGCCGCTTAGCAAGGACGACGAGCTCGTCGCTCATAGCGGCCAACCTCCCACGCCCCGAATCCCGTGGTTCCTTTTGCACGCATGGCGTCTGGAAGGAACCACAACTTCGAAGGTAGGTGGAACCCCGCCATCCCGTGGTTCCTTTTGCACGCATAGCGTCTGAAAGGAACCACAACTCTGGGAGCTTGCGTGAAGCCTCGCCGGGTGTGGGAGAGGCGGCGACACCCCTCTGGAGGAATGTTCGGCGATATGCAATCTGGTGATTGCGCGCGAAGCGCGCTGCATGTTCTCCCCGGAGCGAAGCGGAGGGGAGGTCAATTCCGGAAGAGGGGTGTCGCCGCCCCTCATCCCCCTGCAATCGACAAGAAAGCTTCCGCTCGGTCCTTGTCTTTCTGTGCCCGGTTCTGCTCAGCGCTGCCGTCCTCGCACTCCGAGAGTCGCTGTTCCGCGTCGGCGAGCTGCTCTTTCAGGGCACCGGAGTCGAGCTCGTCGGGCGGGATCGCCTCCTCGAGCAGGAGCCGTGCGGTGTTGCCGTAGACCTGCAGCCAGCCGTGGGCCTGCGCCCACCTTTTCGTCTCCGAGTCGGAGAGGTGCAGGCGAAGCTCGGTCGGCCGCAGCGCCGCCAGCACCGGCGTGTGGTTGGCGAGGATGCCGATTTCGCCGACCTCGGTCCGGGTTGAGACCTGACGCGCTTCACCGCTCCAGACCTCGCCCTCCGGGGTCAGGACCTCGACATCGACCATGTGCTCGGCAGCCATGCTGCGTTCCTAGGCCGCGGCTGCCGACTTGGCGTTCTCGGTGACCTGGTCGATGCCGCCCTGCATGTAGAAGGCGCCCTCGGAGAGCTCGTCGTGCTCGCCGTCGAGGATCTCGCGGAAGCCGCGCACCGTATCCGCCACCGGCACGTACTCGCCGGAGCGGCCGGTGAACTGTTCGGCGACGAAGAACGGCTGCGAGAGGAAGCGCTCGATCTTGCGGGCGCGGGAGACGGTCTGGCGGTCCTCGTCGGAGAGCTCGTCGATACCGAGGATGGCGATGATGTCCTGCAGCTCCTTGTAGCGCTGCAGCACCTCCTGGACCTCGGTCGCGGTGCGGTAGTGCTCGTCGCCGACGACGTCGGGCTTGAGGATCGTCGAGGTCGAGTCGAGCGGGTCGACCGCCGGGTAGATCCCTTTCTCGGAGATCGACCGCGACAGCGCCGTGGTCGCGTTGAGGTGGGCGAACACCGAGGCCGGGGCCGGGTCGGTGTAGTCGTCAGCCGGGACGTAGACCGCCTGGATCGAGGTCACCGAGCCGCGGTCGGTAGAGGTGATCCGCTCCTGCAGGCCGCCCATCTCGGTCTCCAGCGTCGGCTGGTAGCCGACCGCCGAAGGCATCCGCCCGAGCAGCGCCGAGACCTCGGAGCCCGCCTGGACGAAGCGGAAGATGTTGTCGATGAACAGGAGCACGTCCTGGCCGCCCTGCTCGCGGTAGTACTCGGCCATCGTCAGCCCGGAGAGGGCGACGCGCAGGCGCGCGCCCGGGGGCTCGTTCATCTGGCCGAAGACGAGCATCGTCTTCTCCAGCACGCCCGACTCTTTCATCTCGAGCCAGAGGTCGTTGCCCTCTCGCGAGCGCTCGCCGACGCCGACGAAGGCGGAGAGGCCGGAGTGCTCCTCGGCGATATTGCGGATCAGCTCCTGGATCAGCACGGTCTTGCCGACGCCAGCACCGCCGAACAGCCCGACCTTGCCGCCTTTGGCGTACGGGGCGAGGAGGTCGATGACCTTGATCCCGGTCTCGAGGATCTCCTGGGTCGGAGTCAGGTCGGAGGCCTTCGGGGCCGGGCGGTGGATCGGCCAGCGCTCGCCGTCCGCCAGCTCGGGGCCGTTGTCGATCGGCTCGCCGAGCAGGTTGAAGATGCGGCCGAGGGTGGCATCGCCGACCGGAACCGTGATCGGGCCGCCGGTGTCGGTGACCGCGGCGCCGCGCTCGATCCCGTCGGTGGCATCCATCGCGACCGCGCGGACGCGGTCGTCGCCGAGGTGCTGCTGCACCTCGCAGACGAGGACGGCCGATTCGCCGTCGCTGTCGCCGGCGCTGGTCTCGATCGTCACCGCCGAGAAGATCTCCGGCAGCTTGTCCGGGAAGACAGCGTCGATGACCACTCCGGTGACCTGCTCGACGCGCCCTACGTTGCTTCCGTTTCCGTTGCTCTCAGCCATGGGTTCCTTTTCTCGTCTTTGAAGTGCCGTTGGTGATCCTGGGCATGTCGCCTAGCCGAGCGCCTCCGCGCCGCCGACGACCTCCAGGATCTCCTGCGTGATTTCGGCCTGACGCGCCCGGTTCATCTCCAGGGTCAGCGAGCCGATCATGTCCTCCGCGTTCTCCGCCGCATTTCGCATCGCCGTCATCCGCGCGCCCAGCTCCGAGGCCGCCGACTCGAGCAGCGCCCGGTAGACCGAGATCGTCACGTACTCCGGGATCAGCCGCGCCAGCAGTTCCTCCGGGTCGGGCTCGTAGACCCACTCCGAACGGCTCTGGGCTTTCTCCGCCTCGGTTTCCTCTTCTTCGGAGGCGGCCTCCTCGCCGGCTCCCTCGCCGATCACCTCGGCCTGCTGCAGCGGCAGCAGGGTCTGGCGCCAGACGTGCTGGGTCAGCGGCGAGACGAAGCGGTTGTAGATCAGCTCGACCCGGTCGAGATCCTGGTCGACGTAGCGGGCGGTCAGCGCCTCGCCGATTTCGCGGGCGTTGGCGAACGCGGGCCGATCGGTGAAGCCGACGTAGGAGTTGGTCACCTCCTGCTTGCGGAAGGTCAGGGCGGAGACGCCCTTGCGGCCGACTACGGCGAAGGCGGGCTCGGCGCCCTCCTCGCGGACCTGCGTCGCCATCCGCATGCCCTCGCGGATGATGTTCGAGTTGAAGGCGCCGGCCAGGCCGCGGTCGCCGGTGACGAGGACGATCCCGACCCGGTTGACGTTCTCCCGCTCTTCGAGGACGGGGACCCGCGGGATGCCGCCCGCCTGGGCGGCGGCGCGGCGGGTCAGCTTGCGCATCCCCTCGGCGTAGGGCCGCATGTCGGAGATCCGCTGTTCGGCCCGCCGCAGGCGCGCCGCCGCAACCATCTCCATCGCCCGCGTGATCTTGTTGATGTTCTTGACCGACGCGATGCGGTTCTTGACTTCCTTCTGAGTTGCCATGGGAAGACCGGATCCGACCGTCAGGCCGGAGTCGCCGCCTCCTCGTTCTCAGCGGTGTCGGAGGCGGTCTCCGCGCCGGGGGTGCGGGCAGGCGCCTCGCGCTCCTCTTTCGAGTGGATCCGGTCGGATTCGCCCTCCTCAAGCGCGTCGCCGTGCTCGTCGAAGTCGGGGCCGAAATCGTCAACGAAGTCGGCGATCGCCTTGCCCAGCGCCTTCTCGTCGTCCTCCTCGAGCTTGCCGGTCTCTTCGATCCGGCTCAGCAGCTCGGACTTCTCCGAGTGCAGGCGGGTCCGCAGGTCGGCGAGGAACTCGCCGACGCGCTCGACTTTGATCCGGTCGAGGTAGCCGCCGGTGCCCGAGTAGATCGAGGCGACCTGGTCGCCGACGCTGAGCGGTTCGCGCTCTTTCTGTTTCAGCAGCTCGACCAGCCGTTCGCCGCGGGTCAGCGCTTTCTGGGTCTCGGCGTCGAGCTCGGAACCGAACTGGGCGAAGGCCTCGAGATCGCGGTACTGGGAGAGGTCGAGGCGCAGTTTTCCGGCGACTTTCTTCATCGCCTTGGTCTGTGCGTTGCCGCCCACCCGGGAGACCGAGATGCCGACGTTGATCGCCGGCCGCACGCCTGAGAAGAAGAGGTCGGACTCGAGGAAGATCTGGCCGTCGGTGATCGAGATCACGTTGGTCGGGATGTAGGCGGAGACGTCGGAGGCCTGCGTCTCGATGATCGGCAGCGCCGTCAGCGAGCCGCCGCCGAGCTCGTCGTTCAGCTTCACCGCGCGCTCCAGCAGCCGCGAGTGCAGGTAGAAGACGTCGCCCGGGTAGGCCTCGCGACCCGGCGGGCGCCGCAGCAACAGCGACATCTGCCGGTAAGCGTAGGCGTGCTTGGTGAGGTCGTCGTAAACGCAGAGCGCAGCCTTGCCGTTGTAGAGGAAGTGCTCGCCCATCGCTCAGCCCGCGTAGGGCGCCATGAACTTGATCGGCGCGGCTTCGTCGGCGGGGGCAGCCACGATGATCGTGCGG
>DATFQO010000063.1:0-42671 GCA_035264245.1 Solirubrobacterales bacterium | reverse complement strand
GAGCGCTACATCAGCGAAGAGCTGATCGGCGCCGCCCTCTCTCCATCATGGGGCGGCCTCACCCAGGACCCGGTGATCAAGTCGGCGGTGACGTTGGCCCTTGACGCCGTCAACCCCGACAAAGTGCCGCTCGCCTACGTCCAGGGCGACACCATCGGCAACACCCCAGACTTCGACGCCAACATGGCGGTGCTCAACACCGATCTGCTCTTCACCAAGATGGTCGACAAGCGCTACCGGCTGGGATCGGCCTCGATCGCCGTCCCGGTCACCGAGACCGAACGGATCCCCACCTGGCAGGAGGTGGCGACGGTGCAGACGATCAGCCGCCGGCTCGAGGACTACGTACCGATGGTCGAGCCGGTGGTCGACTGGGCGCAGATCGAGGCGATGCGCGATCGCCTGGTGCGCGGCGGCAAGGCCTTTTTCGAGGCCGCGATCGGCGGTCTCGCCGGGGCGGGGATCGACACCCGCGATCCGGCGCAGCTGCTGCTGGTGCTCAAACGTCTCGGCTCCACCCGCTGCGAGGAGCTGTTTGGCGCCGGCGAGGCCGAGCCGGAGTTTCCCCGCGGCCGCCGGCCGGTGCTGGAAACGGACCTGGTCAGGAAGACGATGGAAGAGCGCGAGCGCCTGCTCGTCGAGTTGCAGGGCCGGCGGGAGGAGGAGGCGATCCGGGGGATGAAGGTGCTCGTCACCTCAACCGACGTCCACGAGTTCGCCGAGTTCTTGCTCTCTTCGACGCTAACTGCGGTCGGTACGGAGGTGATCGACTTCGGCGTCAACCGCGACCCGGAGGACATCGTCAAGGCGGTGATCGAGACCGACGCCGACGCGGTCGTGATCACCACCCACAACGGCGTCGCCCGGGCCTTCGGGCAGCGCCTGATGAAGGAGCTGGACGTGGCCGGGGCTGGGGAGGTGGCCGTCTTCATGGGGGGCGTCCTCAACGAAGACGTCGCCGGCTCCGACGTCCCGATCGACGTCAGCACCGATCTCAACGCGAACGGGATCGCCACGCCGGGGACGATCGACCGCCTGGTCGACGCTCTGGTCGAGCGCCGGGCCGGCGGCGTCGCCGCGTGAAGCGCGCGTGAGCGTCGTCGCGCTCGCGGATTTCGGCAGCACCTACACCAAGGTCCGCCTGGTCGACGCGGACGAGGGGCGGCTGCTGTCCCGGGCGGAGGCGCCGACCAGCATCGGCACCGACCTGATGGACGGCTACGCGGCGGCGCTCGGCGCCGCGACCGCGGCCACCGGTGGACCGGTCGCGATCGACGACGAGCTTGCCGTCTCCAGCGCCGGGGGCGGGCTGAGGGTGGCGGCGGTCGGCTTGGTCGCGGACCTGACCGCGTCGGCGGCACGGCAGGCGGCGCTGAACGCGGGGGCGCGGGTCGAGGCCGTCTTGGCCGGCAACCTGAGCGATCAGCAGCTGGACGAGCTGCAGGCGGCGCGGCCGGAGATCGTCCTCTTCGCCGGCGGGACCGACGGCGGTCAGGCCGATCTGGTGGTGGAGAACGCGCGACGTCTGGCAGCGCGGAGGCTGGGCGGCTACGCGGTCGTCGCCTGCAACGCGGACGTCGCCGCGGAGGTGGCGCGGCTGCTGAGCGACGCCGGCACCGAGGCCGAGGTCGCCGGCAACGTGATGCCGGCACTGGGCAGGCTGGAGATCGAATCCGCCCGTGAGGCGATCCTGCGGGCCTTCCTCGAGCATGTGATCGGCGGCAAGGGGCTGAGCGCCGGCAGTGCCTTCGCGGAGATGGTGAGGATGCCGACTCCGGAGGCGGTTCTCGAAGCGACGCGGCTGCTCGCCCGTGGCACCGACGCGGAGCCCGGCGTCGGCGACTTGATGGTGGTCGATATCGGCGGGGCGACGACCGACGTCCATTCCGACCACGCCCATGCGGTGGCGGCGCCGGGGATCGAGGACCCGCTGTTACCGCCCCCGCCGACGCTCCGCACGGTCGAGGGAGACCTCGGCCTTCGTGCCGGCGCCCCCGGGGTTCTCGCCGCCGACGGCCGCTGGATCGAGTCGGAGATGGAGATCGGCAAGGCGGCGATTGGACAAAGTGTCTCTACCCGTTCCGGGAATCCGGAGTGGATTCCGCAGGACGCGCGCGAGGCCCGCCTCGACGCTCTCCTGGCGGTCGCCTGCGCGGCGCAGGCCGTCACCCGTCACAGCGGGACGATGCTGCTGACCCGCAGCGAAAAGGGGCCGCCGACGTTGGTCCGCGACGGCCCCGACCTGCGCGAGGTGGCCCAGGTTTTGGGTACCGGTGGGGTGTTTGCTCACCGCGAGGACGGCGAGTGGATCCTGGACGAAGCCCTCCGGCGTCGGTCTCCGCGTTCTTTGGCACCCCAGGAGCCGGCCGTCGGCATCGACGGCAGCTACATCCTCGCCGCCGCCGGGCTTCTCGCCAGCCGGTATCCGGATGCGGCCCTGCGGCTGATGCGCCGCGAGCTCCGCCTGTCTCCGAACGAGACAAGGTGACCATTTAGTGGCTCAGACCAAGCCTGTGTTCGTCGCGGCAATGCCCGATGATCTACTCGAATGGGACCGAGGGGGAGGATGTTCGAGCGGCGCCAAAACCAGAGCATCACGCGGATCTTCTACGCGGGAGACGTCCATGGTTCGCGGCTCTGCTGGAAGAAGTTCATCAACGCCGCCGCCCACTATCCGGCGGATGCCCTGGTCATGGGGGGAGACCTGACGGGCAAGGCCTTGGTGCCGATCGTCCGCGAGGGCGATGGCTCCTACCGGGCTCGGGTCATCGGCGAGGAGCGAATCGCCCGTACGGCCGAGGAGCTCGACGAGATGCAGGGAGCGATCTCGACGAACGGGATGTACCCGCTGATCGTCGACCCCGGCGAGGCACGCTCCCTGGCGGAGGACGCGGCGAAGCGGGACGAGGCGTTCGAGGCCGCACTGCTGGGCGAGCTGCGCCTGTGGGTCGAGCTCGCCGACGAACGGCTGGCCGGGACCGAGACCCGCGCCTACGTCATTCCCGGCAACGACGACCCATGGTCGGTCGACGAGGTGCTCGCCTCGGGCACCCACGTCGACGCCTGCGACGAAGCGGTGCGGATGGTGGGTCCGCACGAGATGATCTCCCTCGGCTACTCCAACCGCACCCCCTGGAAGACTCCGCGGGAGCTCGACGAGGACGAGATCTACTCACGGCTGAAGCGGCTCGTCGACCAGCTGGAGGCTCCGGAGAAAGCGATATTCAACATCCACGTGCCGCCCTGGGAGAGCAGCCTCGACACCGCCTTCGAGGTCGACGAGGACCTTCGTTACGTGACCAAGGGTGGGCGTCCCCACGAGGTTGCCACCGGCAGCCCGGCGGTACGCCAGATCATCGAGGAGGCGCAACCGCTCCTCAGCCTGCACGGTCACATCCACGAGAGCAAAGGTGTGACGAAGATTGGACGTACGGTGGCGATAAACCCGGGCTCTGATTACGGTAGCGGGCACCTCGACGGGTGCCTGGTTCACCTGGCGCCGGAAAAGGTCGTCAGCCAGTACCTGGTGTCGGGTTAGTGATGTGTGAACGAAAGGGAGAGGATGTCTGAGGTCGGGGAGAAATCGGTGGCGCAGGGGGGTCCGACGGGAACCTACGCACGCAGGGCAACGGGGCTGGTGCGGGAAGTCTCCCCATTCTCGACCTTCGTCTTCAACATGGCCGGGCAGCCGACGGCCGTCTTCCTCGCGATCTCGATCTTCTTCACCCTCGGGCTCTATCCGGGCGGCTCGATCTGGCTCGGGCTGGGGATGGCCCTCGTGGTGGCGATCGCGATCTCCGTCTGTTACGGGCTTTTCACCTCGGCGATTCCTCGCAGCGGCGGCGACTACGTCCTCGTCGGTCGTGTCACCCACCCGGTGGTGGGTCTGATCTCCTCCTTCTTCTGGACCTCCGGGGTGATCCTCTCGATCGCCTTCATCGCCCTGGCCTTCGTCACGGTCGCGCTGGGGCCGTCGCTGACGGCGGTCGGTCTCGTCAGCGGCCAGGACTCGCTGATCACCGCCGGTGAAGACATCCTCAACAGCCAGGGCTGGCAGTTCGGGATCGGCACGGCGCTGATACTCGTCTCGGCCGTGCTCCTGGCCGGGGGGTGGCGCTGGACGACGCGGATCATGAACGGCTTCTGGATCGTCACGATGCTGGGCCTGGGCACGGTGTTCCTGGTGCTTCTGTTCAAGAGTCACGACGGCTTCGTCAACAGCTTCAACCAGTTCGCCGGCTCGATCACCGGTGAAAACGACACTTACAACACGGTGGTCCAGAACGCTCACAGGGAAGGAATCGACACCAGCCCCGCCTTCAGCATGGACAACACCTGGCCGGTCTGGGCCTCGATCTGCGGCCTCTCGCTGTTCGGCTGGCTCTCGATCTACATCTCGGGCGAGGTGCGGCGGGCGCGGGACACCACCCAGATGAAAGTGATGAGCCTGGGAGCCGTCGTCCATATCGGGATCGCGGCGATCCTGGCGGTCCTCTTCTTCAACCGGTTCGGCCACGACTTCTTCGTCGCGATCAACTCGTTGGGCGAAAGCTACCCGTTCGCGGCGCCGCCCTATTACACGTTCCTGACCTCGATTGCCGGCGGCAGCACGCTGCTTGCCTGGTGGCTGTTCATCGCCTTCGCGGCCGCCTTTCCCCTGCTGATGATCCCCAACATCACGATCGCGGTCCGCACCTTCTTCGCCTGGGCGTTGGACGGCCTATTGCCCACCAGCATCGCCCGGGTCTCGCCGCGCACCCATGCCCCCAATAACGCGATCGGACTCACGGTCGTCCTCAGCATCGTCGTCCTCGGCTGGGCGGTCTTCAACAACGAAGGCTTCCAGAACGTTCTGGTCGAGGCGATCCTGCTGCAGCTGGTGACGATGATCTTGATCGGCATCGCGGCTGTTCTGCTGCCGTATCGCCGGCCCGAGGCCTGGCGCTCCTCGGCGACCACCGAGCGCATTTTCGGAGTCCCGATCGTCGCCCTCGCCGGCGCGATCGTCGCGGTTCTGCTGAGCGGCCTGTACTACGTCTTCCTGCGCTATCCCGACCTCGGCATCGACAAGGGCCAGTACTTCCGCGACAGCGCGATCATCCTCGGCGCGGCGCTGCTGACGTTCTTCATCGCGCGTGCGGCGCGGCTGCGCCAGGGCGTCGACGTGGACAAGCTGGCGGCCGAGATCCCACCGGAGTAATGGCTGCGGGTGACCGGCAGCCGCTCGCGGATCCCGTTGCCGAGGCGACGCGGATCGGCGCAGCCGCGGCAGGGAACGGGCTGCCGCTGCGGGTTCTCGGCGGGGTGGCTGTAGCCCTTCTCTGCCCCAGCAGCCGGCAGCCGCCGTTATCCCGAAAGTACGCCGACATAGACCTGGCGACCACGGGATCAGCCAAGGATGGAGTGGTCGCCCTGATGGGATCGCTTGGTTATGCCGGTGATCGTGAGTTCAACATGCTCCACGGTCACCGCCGTCTGTTCTTCTGGGACGAGGACAACGGCCGCCAGGTGGACGTGTTCGTCGATGAGGCGAACCTCTGTCACCGAATCGACCTCAAGCGCCGGCTCGAGATCGTTCCGCTGACCGTTTCGCTTGCCGACCTGACGGTACTGAAGCTGCAGATCGTCGAAACCAACGAAAAGGACTACCTCGACATCTGCTCGATCTTCGCCGATCACGGTGTCACTGACGACGAGAGTGGCATCAACGGCCCTTACATAGCCGAGATCAGTTCGGGTGACTGGGGGTTGTGGCGGACGATGGACATGGTGGCCGAGCGCAGCCGGGGGTTCGCTCTCGGCCTGTCGGGTTTCGCTGCCGCTGAGCTCGTCGCCGAGCGGCTGCAGACCCTGCGATCCGGCCTTGCCGAGGTCCCCAAGACGCGGCGCTGGAAGCTGCGGGCAAGGGTCGGCGAGAAGAAGCGTTGGTACGAGCTTCCCGAAGAGGTTCATTGAGAATGGTCATGGGAGATCTATTGGATAGTCTCGCCTGTGTGAAGGGGCCGACCCGTTGCCTCCGTAGGGGCCAAGCATGACTCGACCGCGGCGCGGTGAGCCGCGCGCGAGAACGAAGATCCTCGAAGCGAGCCGCAGGCTGTTCTCCCGTCGGGGTTTTTCCGAGACCTCGATGGGTGACATCGCCAAGACCGCCCAGGTCGCGCGGGCGACCGTGTACAACAACTTCGACGACAAGCAGGACATCCTCGCGGAGATCATCCGCGACTACATGACCGGCTACGCGATGATCTCCACCCGGCTGCGCGAAAACGCCCGCTCCGGGGAAACCTCTTTCGACCTGATCCAGGAGATGGTCCGCGAAGCGCTCAGCTGGAGGGTCAAGAACGCCGACCTGCGGCCGATCGTCGCCGTCGCCAAGAACCTCCGCGGCAGCGGCTGGGACGAGGCGGACAAAGCGGCTGACGACGCGCTCCTGGGGTGGATAGTCGATGTACACGCCGCCGACGCGGAGGCCGGCCTGATCCGCAAGGACATCGACCTCGAGTTCGCCGTCCGCGCCGCCTTCGCGATGATCGAGTCCGTCCTCTCCAAATTCGACGTCTCCTCCAGCGAGGAGGAAATCGACAAGGTCGCCCACCAGCTCGCTCTTCTGCACTGGTACTCGATCTGCTCGGTGCCGCCCGAGGAGGCTCCCCGCAGTCCGCTGGGCCGCAAACCGGCCGCCGCCAAGACCTAGACAACCTGTCTAATCTCTAATACCATTCGCGGGCTCTTGTCCGCACCAGATCATTCCGCGGGGGATCTGGCTCACCTGATCCATCCCCTCACCGATCACTCTCAGCTGCCCGCGAAGGGTCCCCTGGTGATCGTCGGCGGCGAGGGTTGCGAGCTGGTCGCCGAGGACGGGCGGCGGTTGATCGACGGCATGGCGGGGCTGTGGACGGTGAACCTGGGGCACGACCGGGAGGATCTGGTCGCGGCGGCCAGCACCCAGATGCGGGCACTGCCTTACTCCTCCACCTTCGGCGGGGTCTCCTCGCCACCCGCGATCGAGCTCGCCGAGCGGTTGGCCGAGCTGGCGCCGCCGGGCCTCAGCGGGGTCTTCTTCGTCAGCGGCGGCAGCGAGGCGAACGAGACCGCGGTCAAGCTTGCCCGGAGACACTGGGTCCGGCGCGGCAAGCCGCGTAAGTCGGTGATCCTCGCCCACGACCGCGGCTATCACGGCCTCTCGGGCGTGACCACGACGGCCACCCGGTTGTCCGCCTATCACCCGGAATTCGGCGCCGCCGCGCCGGACGTGGTCGAGGTGCCGGCGCCTTACACCTACCGCTGCGCGGCCGGGGTTCCCTGCGAGCCGGAGAGTTGCCCTGTCTGCCGCGGCGAGGCGCTCGAGGAGAAGATCGAGGAGCTGGGGGAGGAGCGGGTGGCGGCGCTCATGGTCGAGCCCGTGTTCGGCTCCGGCGGGGTGATCGTGCCGCCGCGCGGCTACCTGCGGCGGCTGCGCGAGATCTGCGACCGCCGTGGCATCCTGCTGATCGTCGACGAGGTGATCACCGGCTTCGGCCGCACCGGGACCTGGTTCGGGTGCGACCACGAGGACATCTTTCCCGACATGATCACCTTCGCCAAGGGGGTCACCAGCGGCTACGTCCCGCTCGGCGGGGTGATCGTCGCCGATGAGCTCTGGGACGACCTGCGCGACCCCGGGCAGCGCCCGGGCTACCTGATGCACGGGTTCACGCACTCAGGTCATCCGGTCGCCTGCGCGGTCGCCCTCGCCAACCTCGAGGCGATCGAGCGCGAGGGGTGGCTGGAGCGGGTTCGGGAGGCAAGCGAGACCCTGGCGGCGTTAGTCGCGCCGCTGCGCGATCACCCTGAAGTCGGTGAGGTCCGCCAGGCCGGCCTGATGGTCGGCGTCGAGCTCGTCCGCGACCGGGAGAGCCGCCGGCGCTGGCCGGTCGAGGCCCAGCGCGGTCGCCGCGTCGCCGTAGCGGCGCGGGCGCGTGGGCTGCTGACCCGCGGCCTGCTCGACGACATCCTCTGCCTGGCGCCGCCGTTCACGATCTCCGACGAGCAGCTGCGGATGTCGGTGGAGATCCTCGGCGAGAGCATCGCCGCCACCGGAGACCTCCACCGCTGAGGGAAAGCCCGCTCAGGGCAGGTACTTTTCCGCCTGTTCCTTGGCTTCTTCGAGGCCCTTTTCGGCCTTGGCCTGGCCTTCTTCGAGCCCCTCTTCAGCTTCCTTCTGGGTCTTTTCGATCTTCTTCTTGGTGTCGCCGCTGACCTGGTCCTTGGCTTCTTCGAGCCCTTCCTTGGTCTTGTCCACGCCTTCGTCGATCGCTTCTTCGGCCGTCTTGGTGCCTTCTTCGACCTGCGTTTCGGCCTGTTCGCGGGCGGTGCCGGTGTCGTCGCCGCCGCTGCCGCAGCCGGACCAGACGACTCCTCCGGCGGCGAGCGCGATCACGGCGAAGAGGGCATAGAAGGTGCGCAGCTTTCTGCTCATTTCAGGTGGCTCCAGATCGGTTGCTGGTTAACGTGGTGCGATGGTGGATCAGCGTCAGCCTGACAGCTTCGAGGACCTCGTGGCGGACGCGATCGATGCGCTCCCGGAGGAATTCCAGCGCCTCCTCGAGCGGGTGGCGGTGGTCGTCTCCGATCTGGGGGCCGCGCGCCACGCCTACGGCGAGTACTTCGGCGACGGTGTCGCGGCGGAACGCTACGAGGATCGGATCGTCATCTACCGCGACACGCTCGAACGCGACTTCGGACACGACCGCGGTCTGCTCGCCCGCCAGGTCGAGCAGACCCTGCGCCACGAGCTCGCCCACCATCTCGGCTGGGACGAGAGCGGCGTCGGCGGGCTAGGGCTGTAGCCGGGCAGAGGTCAGCGGACGCGGCAGACGCGCAGCAGCGTTTCGCGGATTTCCGCATGGCCCTCGAAGCGGAAGCTGCCCCTGGCGAAGGGGAAGATCCCTTCGTTCAGGCCCGGCGGGGTTCGGCAAGCCGCGGAGACGTAGCTGCGGCGTTTGCCGCGGAAGCTGTAGCGGCGGCCGATCGTCAGGGCGATTTCGGTAACCGAGCCGAGATCGCCGGCCAGCCGCGGGATGCTCGCCCGCAGGATGGTCCCGAAGTCCCCGTCCCTGCGGTGGCCGATCGTCAGCGGCACGACCAGCGTGAAGCCGACGGGCGCGCCGCCGAAGAGGTGAAGCACCAACGCCTGCTTGCCCTTGCGCCGGCTGTTGAAGGCGAGGATCTCCCCCGAGGTCTCGATCTCCCGGCCCAGTTTGACCACGGCGTGGAAGCGGCCGCGGCCGACCAGGGAAGGGCGGCAGCGCTGGAGGGCCGTCTTGGTCGTGGTCGATTGCAGCACCGGGGCGGTGCAGACGGGCAGGCCGGTGGTTTCGAGCCGGCCGTTGCGGTTGATCGCGACTTCGATCTGGCGCAGGGGCGGCGGGTGGCTGCCGTCGAGGGTCGCCACCTTGCCGGTCACCTTGACGTCGACCGGAGCCGGTTGCAGGCGCGGCAGCACGTGCGGGGCGAAGTCGGCATTGAAGGTCACGACCAGCCCGTCCTTGGCCACCCTGACGGCCTGCGAGCTGGCCGCCCAGCTGAGGGCAAGGACAGCGATCAAGATCGGGATGAGGGTTCGGTGGCGCATGTTCTCTGGGCGAGTCTAGGTCGAGCATCGCGTGGCTAGGGTTGAGCGATGGTTGAGCTTCCCAGGCTGCTGCTGGCCCAAGCAGGCCATTGCCTCCGGCTCGGCTGGCCGCTCTACGCGGAACTTTTGGAGCGAGCCGCGAGTGACGCCGAGGAAGGGGGGCCGGTGGCGCAGGTGCTGCGCGGCCGCGAGGGCGACCCTCCTGACTCGATGTTGGTGCTGCGCCTGATGGGGGCGGCGCACCGGCGGATGCTCGAAGGCGTGCTCCCGGACATGGGATGGCCCAGCTTCCGCCAGGCGCTCGTCGAGGACGCCGACGCGATCCGCGCTCTGCTCGACCGGCCGGTGCAGACCAACGAAGTCGGGCGCTGCGCGACCCTGCTGCCGGGCTTCTTCGCGGTGGCCGCGGCGACTGGCTTGCCCCTGCGGCTGCTCGAGGTCGGCGCCAGCGCCGGGCTCAACCTGCGCTGGGACCGCTATCGATACGAGACGGACGGCTTCGCCTGGGGTGAGCCCGCCTCGCCGGTGCGGGTCGGTTTTCGGCTGGAGGGCGGGGCGCCTTCGGCGGTGCCTGTCGAGATCGCCGATCGAAGGGGCTGCGACCCACGGCCTGTGGATCCTGCCAGTGAGGAGGGGCGGCTGACCCTGCTCTCATTCGTCTGGGCCGACCAGGCCGAGCGACTTCGCCGTCTTCGCGCCGCGCTGGCGCCGGCGGCTGATCTGCCGGTGGCGGTGGACCGCGCCGGCGCGGCCGAGTGGGTCGCGGAGCGGCTCGCCGCTCCCGCCGACGGCGTCGCCACCGTCGTCTTCCACTCCATCGTCATGCAGTACCTGCCCGAAGGCGAGCGCCGGGAGTTCGAGCGTCGGATCCTGGCGGCGGGGGAGGGGGCGACCAAGGAGGCACCCCTCGCCTGGCTGCGGATGGAGCCGGCCGGAGAGCGGGCCGAGGTGCGGCTCACCATCTGGCCCGGCGGCGAGGACCGCCTCCTCGCCCGGGTCGGTTACCACGGCGATCCGGTCCAGCTGCTCGGCTGAACCTTCAGTCGTCTTTGCCGTCGCTGGGGTGGGTGACCCGTTCAGCACGCTGCCGCACTTCTGCGCTCGCCTCGCGGGTGGCGGCGAAGGCCTCCTCCTTCGCGGCCGCCAGGCCCTCGCTGGGCTTACCGCCGACGATGTCTCGGAAGGCGTTCTTGAAGCGCTCGGTACGCCGGTCCGGGGGAAAGCGCTCTTCTGAGCGGGCCCGCTTCTTCGGATGGCGCTCGCCGTAGCGGCGGCGCGCCCAGGCGGAGTGGGGCTTGCCGAGGCGGCAGGCGCCGTAGAGGGCGATCGGGAAGACGAAGAAGCCGATCGTGCCGTGCAGGATCCGGCCCTTGAGGAAGCAGATCGCCACCAGGAGGAAGACGACCAGGGCGCTGAGGGCGGTGCCGAGGATCGACTCGATCGAGCCGTCTTCGATCGTGAAAGGGGTGAAGCCGAGCAGGGCCAGCAGCATCGCCGCGGCGGCGAGCACGGTCGCGTCGATCGAGCTGCGGCCCTCCTCGGCCCAGTAGACGTCGTCGAGGTAGACCCAGAGGGCGAACTCGTCGATCGTCAGGCCGGCGCCGACCCCGAAGGCGAAGGCGCAGATCTCGGTCCAGGGGCTGTTGCCGAAGGCGGCGAAGCCGCCGGCCCCGGCGACCATCATCGTCACGATCCCGAAGACGAGGTGGTGCAGGTGGACGCCGCTGTCGCTGACGATGCTGCCCGGCCACCAGGGGACCCTGGGGCTGCGCATCAGCCGCGTGCTCATCCGGATGAAGGCGAAGGAGAGGATGAACCCGATCAGGACCAGGTAGAGGCCCTGCAGCTCGTGCTCGGCGATCCGGTCGTAGAAGTCGCCGATGATCGAGGCGGTGGTCATGCCGGCACGGGGGTCAGGTGGACGGGGGGCGCGACGCCCTCCTTCTCCTTCATCAGCTCGACCGTGAGCAGGACGGCGGCGACGGCGAAGACGGGGGCGAGAGCCGCGTCGGCGAGGGACTCGGCCAGCCAGGTGGCGAAGAAGGTGTGACCGAGGAGGTCATGGACCAGGGCCGCGAGGCCGCCGCCGATCGCATCGCCGCCGAGCTCGACCGGCGCCAGGACCAGGAAGACGAGCCAGAAATTGCCGCGCACGAGGGACACGCTGCGGCGCAGGGCTCCGGCCGCCGTCCGGTCCTCGAGCTCGACGATCGGGCCGGCGAGGCCGAGCCAGACGAAGGCGAGGATGCCCGGGACGAAGCCGAGCAGTACTCCGACCGCGACGATCGCGACGAAAATCAGGTCGACGACGATCAGCCGGCCGTAGTTGAGGCGCCGGGCGATCTCGCGCAGCGGCGGCGGGTCCTCGCCGTGGGGGTGGGTGAGTGAGATCGCGATCGCGCCGCTGAAGAACACCTCGCCGATCAGCCCGGTTGCGGTGACGACTCCGACCGCTAGGGCGAAGGCCGCGAGTTTGATCCCGTTGGTGATGTCGAGAGAGTCGAGCTCGACGTTCATCGTCAGCGCGTTCAGCAGGCCGAGCGGGACGAAGACGATCACGGCAAGGGTCAGGATCGAGGCAGCCCAGCCCCGGTAGGTGCGCCAGATCCGCCCGTAGGTGGCAACGAGCCGGCGCCGCAGGCTCACCGGCGCCGGTCCCGTCGGCCCGCCGGACGACGGCCCCGTTGCTCCAGCCGCGACTGGCTCGACTCGGAGGCGGGCGCCCGCTTGAGGTTGCCGAGCTCGGGGAGCAGCAGCTCTTCGGCGCAGCGCCGGTGCCAGTGGTGATGGTCTGTGCCGCCGAGCTTGCGGACGAACTGGACCACGGTGTGTTCCTCGCCGACGGGAATATCACCGTGGCAGCCGGGGCAGTGGTAGAGCTTGCGGGCGATCCCGCGGATCAGCCAGGTCTCGTCGCCCTCTTCGTTCAGGCCAGTGAGGCTCCAGCGCGTGCTCGGCAGGCCCTCGAACCGGTCCATCTCAGCGCCTCGAGAGCCAGGCGAAGCCGGCGGCCATCGCCACGTTGGCGACCCCGGCCAGCTGCAGGCCGAGCTTCGCTCCTGGTCGGCTGACCGCTGGCGAGGCCGACCAGAGCGCGTCGGTGGCGATCTCGGTCCCGCGCAGCCAGGCGAGCGATTGCCAGTCCGCCGGGTCGCCGCGCCGGTCGGCGACCAGGTGGGCGGCGGCGAAGGTCAGCCAGATCGGCCCGCAGCGGCGGAAGAGGTGCTTCGCGTCCGGCGAAGGCTCGTCGTGGCCGAGCACCTTCAGCGTCGCCGCGGGCGCCGCGATCGCGGCGCTGCCGAGCAGGAGATCGAAGGCGATCATGTTCCGGTTGGTCAGGCGCAGTGCCTTTTCGAGGGTCATCTGCGACGAATCCAACCAGAACGTGGAAGGGAAAGGGTCGGGTTCGGCGAAATGGACCGCCGTGACCAAGACCGCAACGAAGTCCCCACAGCTCAAAAGCCTTTCCGATTACATCCAGGAGCGCTTCGACGAGTTCTCGCGCTCCCAGAAGGACGTCGCCCGATACATCGTCGACCACCTCGACGAGGCAGCCTTCCTCACCGCCGAGGAGCTGGCCCGGAGAGCGAGCACCTCGTCATCGACGGTGGTGCGCTTCTCCCAGGCCCTCGGCTTCGAGGGCTACCCCGAGCTCCAGCAGGCGGCGATCCAGGAGTACCGCACGACGATCGCGGCCAGCGCCGCCAACGGCGGGGCGCTCTTCTCCTTCGACCACTCCGAGCTGGAGGGATCGCTCAGCGCCGACTACGCGAACCTCGAGGAAACCGCGCGCAAGCTCAGCACCGAGCAGGTGGAAGCCGCGGTCGCCGCCCTGGCGACGGCGCAGCGGATCGTGATCGTCGGCGTCGACCAGATGGCCTTCTTCGCCAGCTACCTGCGTCACACCCTCAGCCTGCTCGACATCCGCGCCGAGATCGTCGCCAGCACCGGCGGCGAGTCCCTGCAGCGACTGGGCCGGATCGACGAGGACACCCTCGTCATCACCCTCTCCGCCGGCCGCGCCCATCCGCTGCTGCTGCGGGCGATGAAGCTGGCTCTGCACCGCGGCGCCCGCACCCTGGCGATCTCCGACGCGACGATGTCGGAGGTGGGCGAGCACGCCGAGCTGACCCTCTACTTCTCCTCCAACAGTCCCAGCTTCACGCGTTCGCACACGGCACTGATGGCGCTCGTACAGGGCTTGGCGCACGGTTTGTACGCGCGCGACGAAGCGGCGCACAAAGACCGTATTCGTGCCTACAAACTGAAGTAGGGACGAGGGCGCTCTGGCCGGCGGGTCCTGTCTCCGATCGGGGGCTCCCCCTGCCGGGGGAGTCCTCCCGATCGTCGCCACCCGCCGGAGGATCGGTTTCGCCCTGGGTTCGGGCGGACTGCTTTGGTACGTAAGATGGGCGCTATGAGTGAGCGAGCTACTTTCAGGTTGAAGACGGGCCTTGCCGAGATGTTGAAAGGCGGGGTGATCATGGATGTGGTCACTCCCGAGGAGGCGAAGATTGCCGAGGAGGCTGGCGCCTGCGCAGTGATGGCGCTGGAGCGGGTTCCAGCCGATATTCGCCGGGACGGCGGGGTCGCCCGGATGTCCGACCCGGCGATGATCAAGGGGATCCAGGGGGCCGTTTCGATCCCGGTGATGGCCAAGGCCCGGATCGGCCACTTTGCCGAGGCCCAGGTCCTGGAAGCGCTGGAGGTCGACTACATCGACGAGTCGGAGGTCCTGACCCCGGCCGACGAGCACAACCACATCGACAAGTTCGCTTTCGAGATTCCCTTCGTCTGCGGCGCCACCAATCTTGGCGAGGCACTGCGGCGGATCGGCGAGGGCGCGGCGATGATCCGCTCCAAGGGCGAGGCCGGTACCGGCAACGTCGTCGAGGCGGTCCGCCATATGCGCGAGATCACCTCGGGGATCAAGCGCCTGGCCCGGCTCGGACTCGAGGAGCTCTCCTCCGAGGCGAAAGAACTGCAGGCCCCGCTCGAGGTCGTCAGGGCCGTCGCCGAGGCCGGCGGCCTGCCGGTGCCGCTGTTCTGCGCCGGCGGGATCGCCACCCCTGCCGACGCGGCGCTGATGATGCAGCTCGGCGCCGAAGGCAACTTCGTCGGCTCCGGCATCTTCAAGAGTTCCGACCCCGAGCGCCGGGCGCGGGCGATCGTCGAGGCGACGACCCACTTCGAGGACCCCGAGCGCGTTGCCGCCGCCTCGATCGGGCTCGGCGAGGCGATGCCCGGGCTGGAGATCGCCGGTCTCGCCGCCGATGACGCCCTGCTGCAGAACCGCGGAGCGTAGGTGGCCGATCTGAAGGTCGGCGTACTGGCGCTGCAGGGGGACTTCGAAGCCCACGCGAAAACCCTGCGGCAGCTGGGGGCGGAGCCGCGCGAGGTCCGCACCCCGGCCGACATGGAGGACCTCGACGCGCTGGTGATCCCCGGCGGCGAGAGCACGACGATCGGCAAGCTGATCGATTCCGCCGGCCTGGAGCCGGCGCTGCGGGACCACCACGCGGCGGGGCGGCCGATCCTCGGCACCTGTGCCGGGTTGATCGTCTGCGACGCCGAGCACCTTTGCTTCCTCGACGCGACTGCGAGGCGGAACGCCTTCGGGCGCCAGCTGCAGAGCTTCGAAGCGGACCTCGAGGTCGAGGGTGCCGGCGACGAGCCGCTGCGGGCGGTCTTCATCCGCGCCCCCTGGGTCGAGAGCTGGGGGGACGAGGTCGAGGTGCTGGCCTCGCACGAGGGCCACCCGGTGGCGATCAGGGACGGCAGCGTCCTAGCCTGCGCCTTCCACCCGGAGCTGACCGACGACCCGCGTTTCCACGCGATATTCATGGCGATGACTACTGCCGCCCGCGAGCGGGCGGGGGAGGAGGCGAGGCGATGAGCGGCGGAGATCCGAGGGTCCAGAACCTGGCGCAGATCCTGGTCGGCTACTCGACCAAGGTGAAGGAGGGGGACGTCGTCGCGATCGACGGCGAGAGCGCCGCGGCACCGCTGCTGCTGGCGGTCTACGAGGAGGTGCTGAAGGCCGGCGGCCACGCGATGCTGAACGTCGCCCTCGAGGGCCAGGTGGCGGCCTACTTCAAGCACGCCTCCGACGAGCAGCTGCAATGGATCTCGCCCTTCGCCGAGTGGATGGTGGACAACGCCGACGTGCGGATCGCGATCGGCGCCAGCACCAACACCCGCGAGCTCTCGGGCGTCCCACCGGAGCGCCAGACGCTGCGCCAGTCGGCCACCGGCGATCTGATGACGCGGGCGATGAAGCGCGCCGCCGAGGGCGACTTTCGCTGGTGCTACACGCTCTTCCCGACCAGCGCCTACGCCTCGGAGGCGGAGATGAGCCTGGCCGACTACGAAGACTTCTACTACGGCGCCTGTCTGGCGACCGACCCCGAGCCGCTGACCGCATGGAAGCGCGCCTCCGAGGAGACGACCCGGCTGGCGGACTGGATCGAGGGCCACGAGGAGGTGCGGGTGACGGCGCCGGGGACCGACATCGGGCTTGGCATCGCCGGGCGCCAGTTCATCCCCTGCGTCGGCGACAACAACATGCCCGACGGCGAGTTCTTCACCGGCCCGGTCGAGAACTCGGTCGAGGGCGAGGTCAGCTTCCACCTGCCGGCGGTGATCGGCGGCCGCGAGGTCTCCGGCGTGCGCCTGCGCTTCGAGGCCGGCCGGGTCGTCGACGCCTCGGCCGAGCGCGGCGAGGAGTACCTGCTGAAGCTGCTCGACACCGACGAGGGCGCCCGCACGCTCGGCGAGCTCGGGATCGGGACCAACTACGGGATCGCCAAAGGGACCCGCGAGGTCCTGCTCGACGAGAAGATCGGCGGCACCGTCCACATGGCCGTGGGCAGCAGCTATCCCGAGTCGGGCGGCGAGAACGAGTCCGCCGTCCACACCGACCTCGTCTGCGACCTCCGCCTCGGCGGCAAGCTCGAAGTCGACGGCGTCGTCATGCAGGAAGACGGCAAGTTCGTCGTCTGATCAAACGAGGGAGATCAACGCCGAGATCGTTCCCATGAAGCCGAGGAAGATCGTGCCGACGATCGCCCAGAGAATCTGGGTGACGGAGCGATTGAAGGCGCCGGTCTCGGCGCGAAGCTGGCTCATCTCATTGCGGATCCCACGGAATTCCTGCTGCATCTCGGCGCGGAGGGCTTTCGACTCTTTCTGAATCTCGCTCCGCACGGCTTTGAATTCCGTGCGCATCTCTTTGAAGCCTTCGTCCACCTTCCTGTCGAGGTCGTTGAGGCGCTTGTCGCTCCACGCATCTCTCTCCATCACCGCCATGTTGCCAGCTTACAGAGCAACATGCAACGTGTTGTGCGCGAACCGTAAAAGTTTCGTCCCAGCTCTCGCCAGGCTCTGTTACTGGTCGGGCAGCGGCGAGCCGGCGAGGAGGAAGAACCAGAGGGTGAGGGCCAGGGCGGCGAGCATCACCGAGGCCATCAGCACCGCCTCGACCACCGTCACCGAGTTGGCGACGGGGCTGGTGTCCCGCATGCTCTTCAGCCAGCTCGGCCGCATCGGTGCGAGGCGGTTGGTGCCGGTGATGCGGATGTAGAGGTTGTTGAGGCGGCCGATCAGCCAGGCGACGATCAGGATCGAGGTGACGATGCCGACCGCGACCACCGCGTAGGGGCCGCCGCTCGGGAATTGCGTCTCCGAGAGCTTCGAGGCGATGTAGACCCAGCTCAGCGGAATCGCCGTCCAGAGGGAGAAAGCGGCGAGCAGCATGGCGATGAAAACGAGGCCGGCGGCCAGCGCGTGTCCAGCTCCGTGGGTTCTCTCCTTCAGTGCCATGCGGCGACTTCATAGAATGGCAGGCGATGTCCGGGCATTCCAAGTGGCACTCGATCAAACACAAGAAGGGCGCTGCCGATGCGAAACGCGGCAAGCTCTTCAGCAAGCTCGCGCGGGCGATCACCGTCGCCGCGCGCGATGGCGGCGGTGACGTCACCGGCAACCCGACTCTGGCGACGGCCGTCCAGAAGGCGAAAGACGCCTCGATGCCGAAGGACAAGATCCAGAAAGCGATCGACGTCGGCACCGGTGCCGGGGCGGACGGGGCGGCGATCGAACGGATCGTCTACGAGGGCTACGGGCCCGCCGGGGTCGCGGTGCTGGTCGAGGCGCTGACCGACAATCGCAACCGCGCCAGCGCCGAGATTCGCCACGCCTTCTCCAAGCACGGCGGCAGCCTCGGAGAGCCGGGCTCCGTCGCCTGGATCTTCGAGAAAAAGGGGGCGATCGTCGTCGACGGCGGCCGCTACGGCGAGGACGACCTGATCGGGGCGATCGACGCCGGCGCCGAGGACGTGCGCGAGAACGAGGGGAAGCTGCGGGTGATCTGTGAGCCGACCGATCTCAGCGCCGTCCGCGAAGCACTCGAAGGTGAAGGAATCGAGTTCGAGTCAGCGGGCCTGGCGACGGAACCGAAAAGCACGGTCGAGCTGAAAGGGCACGACGCCGAACGTCTCTTCAAACTGCTCGAGACGCTTGACGACCAGGACGACGTCGACGAGGTCTACGCCAACTTCGACATCCCGGCTGACGTGCTCGAGCGGTTGGCGGCGTAGGGAGGGGGCGGGTACCCCCGCCAGACACTGCTCGCTATGGCTCGCAGTTGAGTGTCTGGAGGGGGTACCCGCCCCCTCCATTCCGGCGATGAAGGCATCCGACCGGATTCCCAGAATCACTGGTTATGCAGGTTGTGATGGGCATAGATCCAGGTGCGGCGAACCTTGGTTTCGGGATCGTCCGAGTGGAGGGGAGCCATATGGTTGCTCTCGACGGTGGCGTGGTGGAGACCACGCCCGATCAGCCGATGGCGCGGCGGCTGGAGCGGATCCACCGCTCGCTGGCCGAGCTGCTCTCCTGGCACGAGCCGAAGGCGATGGCGATCGAGGAGGTCTACTTCGGCAAGAACGTGCGCTCGGCGATGGCCGTCGGCCAGGCCAGCGGGGTCGCGATGCTGGCCGCCGCCGAACGCGGTGTCGAGTGTTTCAGCTACACGCCGCAGGCGATCAAGCTCGCGGTCTGCGGCTCCGGCGGAGCTGGAAAGCGCCAGGTGCAGCGGATGGTGGGCACGCTCCTGGGGCTGCCGGAGCCGCCGACGCCCGACCATGCCGCCGACGCCCTCGCGGTTGCGATCTGCCACGGCGGTGGCGACGGCCACCGCGACGCGGTCTCGATGGCGCGGGAAGCGACCGCTGAGCGGAGCGGGGAGCGGATCGCCGGATGATCGCGGCGGTGCGCGGTGAGGTGATGGTGCGGCGGCCCGATCACGTCGTGATCGACGCGGCCGGCGTCGGCTACCGGCTGACGGTGTCCTCGGAGACCTTGAAAGCCGTCCCGGCGACGGGACGCGACGCCTTCCTCCACGCCGAGCTGATCTCGCGCGAGGACTCGCTCTCCCTCTACGGCTTCTCCTCGGAGGAGGAGCGGGATCTCTTCCGCCTGCTGATCACGGTCAGCGGTGTCGGTCCCAAGGTCGCGATCGCGACCCTCTCCGGCGGCACCGCGCGTGATCTGCTGCGGGCGATCGCCGCCGGTGACGCGAAGCGCTTCCAGGCGGTCCCCGGGATCGGAAAACGGACCTCGGAGCGGATCATCGTCGAGCTGCGCGAGAAAGTCGCCGGCGCGCTCGAGGAAGAGGTGGCACTCGCCGGCTCCGAGGAGGGCGACCCCCGCAGCCTCGCCCGCGACGGCCTGGTCAATCTCGGCTACGCCCCGCTGGAGGCCGAGCAGCTGCTCGACGGGGTCGAGGGTGCCGGGGCCGAGGATCTGGTCGCGGCCGCGCTGCGCAAGGCCGCCGCCGCGAGGAACGCCGCGTGAGCGGCCCACCGGACATCGGCGGCAACCGGATCCGAACCCCCGGGATCGACAACGAGCCGGTGCCGGTCGACGCCGAGGTCAAGGTCCACGACGCTCGCGCCGAGGCGCCCGACGAGGACCTCGACCGCTCGCTGCGCCCGCCGACCCTGACCGACTTCGTCAACCAGACCCAGGTCACCGACCAGCTGGCGATCTTCATCGAGGCGGCGAAGCGCCGCGGCGAGCCGCTCGACCATGTCCTCCTCGCCGGGCCGCCGGGGCTCGGCAAGACCTCGCTCGCCCACATCGTCGCCGCCGAGTTGGGGGTGCCGATGGTTCAGACCGCCGGGCCGGCGCTGGAGCGCAAGGCCGACGTCGCCTCCTTTCTCACTGCCCTGGAGCCCGGCAGCGTCTTCTTCATCGACGAGATCCACCGCCTCGGGCGGGCGGTCGAGGAGACGCTCTACCCGGCGATGGAGGACGGTGAGCTGCCGGTCGTGCTCGGCCAGGGCGCCGGCGCCCGCACCGTGACCCTGCCGCTGCCGCCGTTCACGCTGGTCGGGGCGACGACCCGGTCGGGACTGCTGACGACGCCGCTGCGCGACCGCTTCGGAGTCTCCCACCGGCTCGAGTACTACGCGGCCGAGCACCTGGCGCTGATCGTCGAGCGCTCGGCCAGCATCCTCGGGGTCGAGATCGACGCCGCTGGGGCGGAGACGATCGCCTCCCGCTCGCGGGGCACGCCGCGGGTCGCGAATCGGCTGCTGAAGCGGGTCCGGGACTTTGCCCAGGTGAAGGGAAGCGGCCGGATCGGGGCCGAGGCCGCGGCCGCCGCGCTGGCGATGCTCGAGGTCGACGAGGGCGGCCTCGACCGCAGCGACCGCGCCCTGATCGAGGTGATCGCGACCAAGTTCGGCGGCGGCCCCGTCGGGCTCTCGACGCTGGCCGTCGCGATCGGCGAGGAGCAGGACACGATCGAGGACGTTCTCGAGCCCTATCTGCTCCAGCAGGGACTGCTGAAGCGGACCCCGCGGGGGAGGGTTCTTACCCAGCGGGCCTACGAGCATCTCGGCCTGCCGATGCCCGAAGGTGCGGCGAGCCTCTTCTGACTCGCGCCAGCTAGCCTGTCGAACATGCCGTTCTTCATCTGTCCGAATTGCGGACACCGGGAGGTGAGCGGGGAGCGAACCGCGGGGTTCAGCACCCGTCCCAAGGGCTGCTCCAAATGCGGCTTCGGCTTTGTCTTCGAATTACTCGATGATTATTATCCGGCTCCGAATGCCGCCTTTTTCGTCTGTGACAAGCAGGAACGCGTGATCGACGCCGGAAAAGGCAGCTTCGAGCTGACCGGCCTGACCGACGAGGACGTGATCGGACGCCCGGTCCGCGAGGTCCTCGGCCTCGACTGGATCGACAGCGGCGACGGCGGCAAAGAGGCCGACACCGACGGCAACGGCGTCAGCGACCCGATCGAGACCTCGCTGGAGTGGGGAGTCCGCTCGCTTGGCAAGCGCGTCGCGGTCAACGCGGAGGGCGACCTGCCGGCGCGGGCGGTCGCCGACGTGTTCCCCGCCTACGACGACGACGGCGGCCTACTCCTCGTCCTCACCCCGGAGGGCTGACCGATGGGGACCCGGCGCCGGCATCTGTTCGTCCTGCTGTTCGTCCTCGGTCTGGTGATCGTCTCCGGCCTCGTCATCGCCGACAAGGAGACGAAGTTAGGGCTCGACCTGCAGGGCGGGCTGGAGCTCGTCTACCAGGGTCAGCCGACCGGGACGTCGAGCGAAGTCAGCGGCGAAGACATCGATGACTCGATCTCGATCATCGAACAGCGGATCAACAAACTCGGCGTCTCCGAGCCCGAGGTTGCCCGTCTCGGGGTCGACCAGATCACGGTCAGCCTGCCGGGCGTGACCGACGCCACCCGCGCCGCCGAACAGGTCGGCACCACCGCCCAGCTCTACTACTACGACTGGGAGCCGAACCTGATCGGCCCGGAGAAACTGATCGGCGGCAAACCGGGGCTGCAGCCGCCCGCAGGACCGCTCGAAGCCTCCGAAAAAAGGTGGCAAGAGGCTGGCCGCAACGTTGCCAAAGAAGAAAACAAACGGCTGATCTACGCCGGCGCCTACCCGACCGCCTACGAAGCGGCGAAACTCGCCTCCGAACAGGAACCGGTCGAGGACTGCGAGGACTGCTCGGTCTCGAGGCCGCGCTACTACCTCTTCGACAAAGTCAAACCCGACGAACCGATCGCCGGTCCCGAGCTGGCGAAAAAGGACCTCTACATCAGCCCGACCGGGGAAAAACGGCCGCGGAACGGGATCGTCGTCGAAGTCCCCGCCGGCACGGTGCTCGTCTCCGAATACCCGACCGACGAAGGCGGGCAGCTGAACGAAGAAGCGGACCCGGGCTGGTATGCGCTCGAGGACGAACCCGCTCTCAGCGGCAGCGACATCACCGACCCCGAACAGGCATACGGGCCGAACAACGAACCGATTGTCTCCTTCAACTTCACCGACGAGGGGCAGAGCTCTTTCCAGGAAGTCACCCGCAAGATCGCCCAGCGCGGCCAGGCGCAGGCAATCGGCCCAGTCAGCGGCGAAGAAGCCGAAGCGCTCTCGGGTCACTTCGCGGTCGTCCTCGACAACGAAGTCAAAACCCGGCCGATCATCAACTTCGCCGAAAACCCCGACGGGATCGACGGCCGCCAGGGCGCCCAGATCTCGGGCGGTTTCAAGGACGTCAGCGAGGCCCAGGACCTGGCGACGACGTTGCAGATCGGCGCCCTGCCGATCAACCTCAAACTGATCAGCCAGACCCAGGTCTCCGCGACCCTCGGCAGCGAAGCGCTCGACCAGGGCGTCAAAGCGGCGCTGGTCGGCTTCGCGCTGGTGATCCTCTTCCTGCTCCTCTACTACCGCTTCCTCGGGCTGATCGCTTCGATCGCCCTCGGCGCCTACGCGGTGATCTTCTTCGCCCTGATCGACCTGATCCCGATCACCCTGACCCTGCCGGGGATCGCGGGGCTGGTGCTGACGGTCGGAGTCGCCGCGGATTCGAACATCGTCATCTTCGAGCGAATAAAGGAGGAGGTGCGGGCGGGTCGCTCGATGTCGAGCGCGATCAGCGCTGGCTACAAACGCGGGATCAGCACGATCATCGACGCCAACGTCGTCACCCTGCTGACCGCCTTCATCCTCTTCGTGCTGGCCACCTCGGGCGTCAAGGGCTTCGCCTTCACGCTCGGCGTCGGCACCATCGTCTCGCTGCTGACCGCCGTCGTCTTCACCCAGGCGCTGCTCGGCAGCATGAGCCGCTCGCGGCTGCTGCGCTCGCCGAGCGCCCTCGGCGCCGGTGGCGAGGGCCGGCGCTGGCACTTCGACTTCATGGGCGCGAGCCGCTGGTTCTTCTCGATCTCCGGCGTGATCCTGATCATCGGCGGCCTGGCGCTGGCGACCAAGCAGCTCAACTTCGGCATCGACTTCGAGTCCGGCACCCGGATCACCGCCGCCCTGCAGCAGCCGACCGACGAGGAAGGCGTGCGGGACGCACTCGACGAAGCCGGGATCAAGGGCGAGGAGATCCAGCAGGTCGACGACCCGAACTTCGGCGAAAACGTCTTCCAGATCCAGTCCCACGAACTCGAGCCGGGAGAAGTCCGGGAGGCCGAGTCGGCCCTGATCTCGGAGTTCGGGGTGGTGCAGGACGGCTTCGAGAGCACCAGCGTCGGGCCCACCTTCGGACAGCAGGTGGCTGACAGCGCGCTGAAGGCGCTGATCTTCTCGCTGTTGGTGATCTGCGGCTACGTGGCGTTGCGATTCGATCCGAAGTTCGCGGTGCCGGTCCTGATCGCGATCTTCCACGACATCTTGATCACCGCCGGCGTCTACTCGTTGACCGGGAAAGAGGTGAGCAGCGGTACGGTCGCCGCCTTCCTGACGATCTTGGGTTACTCGATCTACGACACGATCATCGTCTTCGACCGGATCCGCGAGAACGTGCCGCGGATGCCGCGCGCCGCCTTTTCGCAGATCGTCAACCGCTCGATGAGCGAGGTGCTGACCCGCTCGCTGGTGACCAGCTTCTCGACCCTGCTCGGGGTGACCTCGCTGATGGTCTTCGGCGGCGCCACCCTGCAGGACTTCGCCTTCGCGATGCTGGTCGGGATCGCCTCCGGGACCTACTCGTCGATCTTCATCGCCTCGCCGGTGCTGACCGCCTGGAAGGAACGCGAGCCCGGGTTCGTCCGCCGCCGCTTGCGGATCGCCGAGGTCGAGGGCGGCCGCGTGCCGGCGTATGCCGACGACATCGAGATGGCGAAACTCGCGCGCGACGACGAGGCGGAATCGGCCGCGCCGGCCCAGCCCGAGACCGTCGCAGAGGCCGCTCCGGGTGCGGTCGCGACGGTTGAGCGTCCCGAGGACGGGAGCGGCGGAGGCGGCTCACGCGAGAACGGCGACACCGACGCGGCAGCCGCCGCCTCGGCCGATCGACGCGAGCGGAACGCCGAGCGCCGGGCCCGCCGCCAGGCAAGACGGAAGCACGGGAGGCGATAGCGATGGCATTGGTGGTCTTCTTCATGATGGGAATCGCCCTCTGGCACTTCACCGTCTTCGTCCCCGACCGCTTCTGGCAGGGGATCGTCGGGGCCTTCGTCGGCGCGGTGCTGGGGTCGATGATCTTCGGCCTGTTGGTCCAGGAGGCAAGCGGCAAAGACCTCGGCGACACCGACCTCTCGACGGCGCTGATAGCGATTCCCGGCACCCTGATCGGGCTTGCGGTCGTCTACGCGATCGGCATGCGCTCCGAAGAGCGCGTCGACTGAGCCCCTTTTTGCCGCATCTTCGGTCCCTCTGAGCCGCGGCTTCCGCCGGGCCCCTTTCTAGCCTGGAAGGGTGCCTGAAGCCGTGAGCCCGTTTGCCGCAGAGCCCTATTCCTACGCGGAGGCACACGCCCTCGCCGGCGAGCTGGGCCTCAGCGAGCCGATCGCCGTCACCTTGGTTCGGAGGGGGTATCGGACTCCGGAGCAGGCCCGCGCATTCCTCGCCGCCGACGAGATGCACCCGCCATCGACGTTCAGCTCGATGGCGGCGGTGGTCGAGCGGGTGCGGGCGACGATCGAGGCCGGCGGGCGGATCACGGTTCACGGCGACTTCGACGTCGACGGCGTCTGCGCGACGGCGCTGATGGTCTCGACCCTGCGCGAGCTGGGGGCCGAATGCGACTGGTTCATCCCCAGCCGGATCGACGACGGCTACGGCGTCTCGGAGGAGAACGTCCGCCGGTTGGCCGAGCGGGGGACGGCGCTGCTGCTGACGGTGGACTGCGGGATCACCTCGGTCGAGGAGGTGCGCCTGGCCAAGGAGCTGGGGATGGAGGTCGTCGTCACCGACCACCATCAACAGGCGGCGGAGCTGCCGGACTGCCTGATCCTGCATCCGCAGGTCAGCGAGTACCCCTTCGAGGCCCTCTGCGGGACCGCGGTCGCCTGGAAGTTGTCCTCCGAGTTGAGGGGAGACGCCAGTCGCGATCTCGATCTGGTCGCGCTGGCGACGGTCGCCGACGTGGTGCCGTTGGTCGGTGAGAACCGGGCGCTGGTCCGCAAGGGCCTGGCTGAGATCAGGCGGGCGCAGCGACCCGGGATCAGGGCTCTGCTCGAGGCCGCCAAATGCGAGCCGGATCGGGTTGACGAGAGCGACCTCGGCTTCCGGTTGGCGCCGCGGATCAATGCCGCGGGCCGGCTCTACCGGGCCGACGCCGGGGTGGAGCTTTTCCTCACCGAGGATTCGGAGCGGGCGGAGGCGATCGCCGCCGAGCTGAGTCGAGCCAACTCGGAGCGGCGGGCTACCGAGCGAGAGGTCGACACCGCCGCCGAGGCGGCGAGGCGGGAGCTGCCGGAGGATTCGCGGGAAGCGCGCGGATTCGTCGTCGCCGGGGAGGGGTGGCACCCCGGGGTGGTCGGGATCGTCGCCTCCCGCCTGGTCGAGCGCCACAGCCGGCCGGTGGTCGTCATCTCGCTTGGCGCGGACGGCTCCGGCCGGGGCTCCGGGCGCAGTATCCCCGGCTTCGACCTGCTGGCCGCGCTCGAGACCTGCGCGGAGCACCTCGAGGGCTTCGGTGGGCACCGGGCCGCCGCCGGTTTGCAGATCAAGGCCGAGAACGTCGAGGCCTTTCAGCGCGCCTTCGCCGCCCACGCGAACGAGGTGCTCAGCCCGGAGGACCTGATGCGCACCGAAAAGGTCGACGCGATCGTCGGCGGCCTCGGCCTCGGGCTCGAGCTGGCCGAAGAGCTGAAGCAGCTTGCCCCGTTCGGCATGGGCAACCCGGGCGTCCGCCTTCTGGTCCCCTCGGCGCGGGTCAGCGACGTGCGCACGATGGGGGAGGGCAAGCACGCCCGCTTCAGCCTCCACAGCGGATCGCACCGGGCGCTGGGCGTCGCCTTCGGCCGCGCCAGCCTCGGGGTCGAGGACGAGGACGTCCTCGACGCCAGCGTGCGGCTCGAGCTGAACCACTGGAACGGCTCGGTCGAGCCGCGGGTGGTCCTGCGCGAGCTGCACGCCCTGGAGGAGCCAGTGGCGGATGGTCCGGACGCCGAGGACCCGGCCCTTCCCCATGCCTGCTCAGCCGACGAGGCCGAATGGTGGACCCGCTTCGAAGCCGAGCTGGCGATCGACCTCGACGCCGAGACCGCAAACGAAGCCGATAATCGATCTCCCTTGCGGTCTCGCGAGAGTGGGCGGCGGCGAGTTGCCGGTGCGGCTCCGGTAGCGGTCGTGGTGGCGGAGCTGGTCTCGAGTGGGGCGGGGGTGCTGGCAGTCTGCGCCGACGCCTCGCGGCGGGCGGCGCTGGCCAACGGCGCCACCGGGCTGGCCCGCTTCAACGGCGGTGCGGCGGTGATCGCCTGCCATCGCTGCGGGGACGAGGCGATCGCCGGCCTGGGCGCGCGGGCCGCTTCGGGGCTGGCCCTGACCGACTACGCCGCCCTGGCGCGCAATCCTGGGTTGGCGGCGGGCTTCGAACACGTGGTCCTAGTCGATCCACCCGCGTCTGAGCTCGACGAGGAACCGGCCGCTGCCGCCGGTCCGCAGGGCGGCGGCTTCCTGCACGTGGCCTGGACCGAGGCCGAGCTCGAGTTCGCCGGGCAGGCTCTCGGCGAGCAGTGGGCGACGCGGGAGGGGGTGGCGGCCACCTACCGGGCATTTCGGCAGACCGGGGACGCCAAGGGGCGGCGGCTCCGGGATGCCCTCGCGGGGACCGGGAACCATCCCCTCTGCCCCGAGGCCGCGGCCCGGCGGTTCCGCGTCCTGCGCGAGCTCGGGCTGCTGCAGGGATCGCCGGAGGCCGGCGCAGGCGTTGTCCGGGTCGTATCCTCCGTAAGGACGGATCTGCAGCGCTCAGCCGCATTCCGTGCCTACAGTGCCCGACTTTCGGAGGCCCAGCAATCGCTGACAAGACCCAAATCGCCGTAGCCCACAAGGAGCTCCTCGCCGATCTCTTCGCCGTGATCGAGGAGTTCGATTCGGCTGCCTTGGAACCGGCCGGCGGCAACGGCGGCTCCACGGTCACCGCGGTGGCGGTGGCGACGATCGACCGCGCCAGGGTCCAGCGGGCGTTCGAGTTCGCGCTCGAGCGCCACGCCGACCAGGTCCGTCACTCGGGCGACGAGTTCATCACCCACCCCGTTGGGGTCGCCCAGATCTGCGCCGGCATGCGGCTCGACACCGAGACGCTCTGCGCAGCCCTGCTCCACGACACGGTCGAGGACACCACCGCGAGCCTGGATGAGATCCGGGCCGAGTTCGGGGCCGAGATCGCCCAGCTGGTCGACGGCGTCACCAAGCTGACCGGGATCTCGTTCGAGAGTCGCGACGAGCGGCAGGCCGAGAACTACCGCAAGATGATGGTGGCGATGGCCACCGACGTCAGGGTGATCCTGATCAAGCTGGCCGATCGCCTCCACAACATGCGCACGCTCGGCGCCCTGCCGAAGCAGAAACAGACGCTGAAGTCTCATGAGACGCTGGAGATCTACGCGCCGCTGGCGCACCGGCTCGGGATCCACGCGATCAAATGGGAGCTCGAGGACCTCGCCTTCGCTACCCTGCACCCGCGCAAGTACGCGGAAATCAAGCAGCTCGTGGCGCAGCAGCGGGAGGAGCGCGAGAGCTACGTCACCGACGCGGGCCGGTTCCTCGCCGAGGAGCTAGAGCAGGTCGGCATCGAGGCCGAGATCTCGGGCCGCGCCAAGCACTTCTACTCGATCTACACGAAGATGGCGAAGAAGGGCCGCGAGTTCAACGAGATCTTCGACCTCACCGCGATGCGGGTGATCGTCCACTCGGTCAAAGACTGCTACGGGGCGATCGGCGTCATCCACTCGCTCTGGAAGCCCCTGCCCGGGCGCTTCAAGGACTGGGTGGCGATGCCGAAAGCGAACATGTACCAGGCGCTGCACACGACGGTGATCGGGCCGGAGGGCAAACCGCTGGAGATCCAGATCCGGACCGAGGAGATGCACAAGCTCGCCGAGTACGGGATCGCCGCCCACGTCGCCTACAAAGAGGGGACCAACGGCGACCCGCGGCGGGAGAAGATGACCTGGCTGCGCCAGCTGGTCGAGGCCGAGGGCGAACAGGACCCGGCCGAGTTCCTCGAATCGCTCAAGGTCGACCTCTTCGAGGACGAGGTCTTCGTCTTCACCCCGAAGGGGGAAGTGAAGAGCCTCTCCGCCGGCTCGACCCCGCTCGACTTCGCTTACGCCGTCCACACCGACGTCGGTCACAGCTGCGTCGGCGCCAAGGTCAACGGCTCGATCGTGCCGCTCCACTACCAGCTCCGCTCCGGCGACATCGTCGAGGTGCTGACCGCGAAGCAGAAGCGGGGACCCTCGCTGGACTGGCTAAAACTGGTGAGGACCAACCGAGCCCGCAACAAGATCCGCTCCTGGTTCAAAGAGGAGCGCCGCGAGGACGCCGAGCGCGACGGCCGCGAAAAACTCGAGGAAGCGCTGCGCACGCGCGGCATTCCGATGCAGAAGGTGGCCGGCTCGGCGCTGCTCGCGGATGTGATCCGAGAGATGGGCTTCCGCAAAGGAACCGACTTCTACATCGCCCTCGGCCAGGGCAAAGTCTCGGCCAAGACGGCCGCCAACAAATTGATGCAGCGGCTGAAAGCCGGCGAGGGAGTCGAGGAGGAGGCGCCCGACGCCCCGATCGGCCGCGAGGACAAGGCGCGGCGGACCAAGGACGCCTCCAACTACGGAATCATCGTCAAGGGAGTCGACAATGTCGCGGTGCGGCTGGCCAAGTGCTGCCGGCCGGTGCCGGGGGACGAGATCGCCGGTTACGTCTCGCTCGGCCGCGGCATCACCATCCACCGCACCGACTGCAAGAACGTGAAGGCGCTGAAAAAGGCTCCCGAGCGCTTCGTCGAGGTCCGTTGGCAGGGCGAAAACGAGGCCTCCTACCGGGTCGAGCTGCAGATCGACGCCTACGACCGCACCCGGCTGCTCGAGGACCTCTCGCGGACCTTCTCCGAGGCCGGGATCAACATCATCGGCGCCTCCTGCACGACCAATCACCCGATGGTGAAGAACAAGTTCGTGATCGAGGTCGGGGATACCGAGCAGTTGAAGCACTGCGTCAGCCGGCTGCGGAACGTCGAGTCGGTCTTCGACGCCTATCGCGTCACGCCCGCTGCCTGAACGGGAAGGGAAGAGGATGGCGCTGAAAGTCGCGGTCACCGGCCCCACCGGCGAGATCGGCAAGCCGCTGATGTCGGAGCTGGAGCGGCGCGAGGAGGTGGGGGAGGTGCTGGGGATGGCTCGGCGCCCCTTCGATCCCTCGCTCGAGGGGTGGGAAAAGGTCGCCTACCGGCGGGGGGACATCCTCGACCGGGGAGCCGTGGCTGCCCTGTTCGACGGAGTGGACGTCGCGGTCCATCTCGCCTTCGTGATCTTCGGCGACCGCGAGGAGACCCGCAAGGTGAACCTGGAGGGGACCCGCAACGTCTTCGAAGCGGCAATCAAGGCCGGCGTCTCCCGCCTCGTCTACGCCTCTTCGGTCGCGGCCTACGGCTTTCACCCCGAGAACCCGCAGCCGCTGACCGAGGACGTCCCCGCCCGCGGCTCCGAGGACTTCTACTACTCGGCCCAGAAGGCCGAGCTGGAGGGGCTGCTCGACGAGCTGCTGCTGGGGAGCGGGGTGGAGGCCTACGTCTTCCGCCCCTGCATCGTCGCCGGGCCGCGGGCGACGATGCTGATCGAGCAGACCGTCGACGCAGTGCGTGCCGGGGACCCGCTGCCCCTGCTTCGCAAGGGGATAGAGAAGCTGCCGCTGGTGAAGCCGGTGCTGCCGGATCCCGGCGTCGCGATGCAGCTCGTGCACCACGACGACGTCGCCCGGGCGATGGCGGCCGCGATCTGCGGCGAGGGCCCCCCCGGCGTCTACAACCTGGCCGGGGACGGCGAGATCGGGATCGGCGACCTCGCGCGAGCGCTGGGCTGGCGCTCGGTGCCGCTCCCCGGTCCGGCGCTCAGCCTCGGCACCGCCGCCGCGCGGCGGCTGACCTTCGCCTCCTCGCGGCTGGAGTGGGCTGCCGCATTGGACACTCCCGTTCTGATGGCCACCCGGAAGGCTCGCGACCAGCTTGGCTGGGTGCCGCACTACGACGCGAAGGAAACCCTTGGCGGCACGGTCTCCGGCGCACGCGCCAAGGGTCTAATTGACTAGGCGTCCAATCGCAGGAAACCATGCACGGAGCATGAAGATCGGGTAGAAGTAGAAGCTGGCGAGTTAGCCAAACAGTCATGTGGGTAGCCATACGACGATGGGAACGATTGTGGGGGTAACCGGGGTGACTCGCGGCGAGAGCGCGAAGGATCGGCAAGTGGTGGTCGCGATCAGCGATCTGGCTGCTGAGGCGTTGACCAGCGGCGGCGGCGAAGCGGCGCTGGGGATGGAAAGCGCGCTGCGCTGCTACCTCGGGGATCGGGACGCCGATCGTCCGGCCTGGCCCTATCCCAGCTTCCTGCGGGGCACTGAGACCCCGGGGGACGTGCGGATCGAGCTGGCGGTGCCGGTGAGCCTGTGGACGGAGTTCGAGGCGGAGGCCGCCCGGCAGGACGTCACCTTGGACCAACTGGCCGAGCACGCCGCGTTCTACCTCGCCGCCGAGATCGAGGCGGGCCGCGTCACCGAGCGGATCCTGGACGGCCCCGAGGCGGAGGAACGCGGCTGAGGCCGGGCTAGGTCCCGGGTGGCGCCGCCACCACCGGGGCCGCTCCCATCTCGGTCAGGTTGGCGCGGAGACTGCGCCGGCCGCGATGGTGGAGGCCGTGGACGGAGCTCTCGCTCTTATGGAGGGTGTCGGCGATCTCCACCGGCGAGAGGCCGACGATGTGGCGCAGGACGAGCACCTCTCGCTGGTCGGCGGGAAGGTCCTCCAGCGCCTGCCTCAGCGCGTGACCGCGATCGAGCGCCGTCTGCGCCCGACTGGTATCGGTCAGCCGCACTTCCTCGCTGGGGATTGCCCGCTTCGCTCGCAGGTAGTCGAGGGCGGCGTTGCGAGCCACCCGAAGGATCCAGGCGTCGAACGGCACGGCCCGCTCTTCGTACTTGTTGATCGCCGTCATCAGCTTGGCGAAGACGTTCTGGGTGATGTCCTCGGCCTCGTGGTGATCACGCACCAGCCCGTTTATGTACCGGAGGACATCGTCGGCGTAACGGACGTAGAGGTAGTGGAGTCCCTCAGAGTCCCCTGCCTTCGCGCGCGCTACCGCCTCGCGGGTCAGGTTGATAGGTCCCTGGTCCGGGGATGGACCGTCGGACGCGCTGCTCATTGGTGTTCTCCTGCATGCTCACCGCATGCGCACAACTGGGTTTTGCATCTTCAGAAGTCTCCCCAAGGTGGGTAAACCGCTGAGAGCCCCGACTCCCAAGGAGCGGGCAAATTTCTCGGGAAGCTGATCACCCAACCGGCAGATTGTCAATCACAAACTTCGACTATTTGGCGGGTACACCCCGAGTTTCATGAAAACCACCTGCTTTTAATCAGTCCCATGGGCCGATTTTCATACTTTCTGGACAGATGTCCATAGTCTGAAGTTAGGAGGAAATGGGCCAGTTCGTGAAAAGGTTCTCTGTCCCGGCGAGTTTTTGAAGTGATTTGGTAATCGTCGAACTCGGAAAACTCGCCTGCACCGGCCTCGAAGGTCACTTCGGGACGGACCTCACCGTCGGCGCTCGCAAAGCGCTGCTGCACTACGCCTACAAGCTGAGGGCGGGCCGCAGGCCAACCGCGGCTCCGCGCTTTCTCGAAGCACCCGCGGAGGCCGAGGCGCACTTCGAGCTGACGCTCGACCGCGAATCGGAAGCGCTGTTGGCGCAGGAGGCGCGCCGGCTGCGGATCACCACCACAAGCCTCGCCACCCACGCGGTGCTCGCCTATCTAGCCGAGCTCGACTTCCTCGGCGTCGTGCCCCGCCGCGACGGCTGACCCCGGCGGGGGCGCCTCAGTCCTGGCTGCTGACCGGCGCGCGCGTTTCGGTGCGGGTGCCCTTCATCGCCTCGGCGACGGAGCGCACGGCGACGGGCTTGCCGCGGTTCTGCAGCGACTCCTCCAGCGCCTCCAGGCAGAGGACGATCTCGAGCCCGAGGCGGGCGTTGGAGACCGGAGTCGTGCCCTCGCGGATCGCCGAGGCGAAGTCGCGCAGCTCCTGGGCCAGGGGCTCCTGGGCCGGGACTCGCGGCGCGACCATGTCGCCGGTGCGGTAGGTGAGGCGGTACTCGCCGAAGTTCGCCGGCGGCTCGTCGAAGTCGAGGCCGCGGTCGTAGATCCGGACAGAGTCGTCGGCCGCGGTGTCCTCGTACTGGACCATGCGCTGGCTGCCGACGACGACCATCTGGCGCATCTTCCGCGGCGCCAGCCATGAGAGCTGCACGTTTGCCTGGGTGCCGCCCTCGAAGCGCAGGGTGAGGAAGGCGGTCTCGTGGATGCCCTCCTGGAAGACGCTGCGTCCCGTGGCTGAGACCTCGAGCAGCGGCCGGTCGAGCCAGTGCAGGAGGATCGAGAGGTCGTGCGGGGCGAGGTCGAGGACGACCCCGTCCTGCTGGTAGAGGCCAAGGTTCATCCGCGAGGAGGTGATGAAGTAGATCTCGCCCAGCTCGTCGGTCTGGATCAGGTCGCGGACGGCGTTGACCGAAGGGCTGTAGACGAAGGTGTGGCCGGGCATCATCACCTGCCCGAGGTCCTCTGCCAGGGCGATCAGGGCCGCGGCCTCGTCGGCAGTCCGCGCCAGGGGCTTCTCGACCAGCACGTGCTTGCCCGCCTCCAGCGCGCGGCGGACGAGGCTGTAGTGGGTGTGGGGCGGGGTGGCGATCGCCACCGCCTCGATCCTCGGGTCGGCGAGCGCCGCGTCGAGGTCGGGCTCGATCCAGATCCCGGGATGGCGGCGCCGGAAGTCTTCGGCGCGGCCTTCGTCGAGCTCGCAGAGACCCATCAGGCGGAACTCCGGGCTCTCGACGACGTTACGGACGATGTTCGGGCCCCAATAGCCGTAGCCGACGACGAGGGTTCCAATGGCTCCTGCTGGGTTCACTCTGCTCCCTTTCGACTGAGGACGACCCAAGGGGTCTTGAGAAGGATCAATAGATCGAGGCCGATGGACCGGCGCTCCGCGTACTCGATGTCGAGCCGGACCATTTCCTCGTAGGTGCGTTCGCTGCGGCCGCTGACCTGCCAGTAGCCGGTAAGGCCGGGCTTGACCGAGAACCGGTCGCGGTACCAGTTGGGGTATTCGGCGACCTCGTAGGGGATCGCCGGTCGCGGCCCGACCAGGGTCATGTCGCCGCGCAGGACGTTGAAGAGCTGCGGCAGCTCGTCCAGGCTCCATTGCCTGATCCAGCGGCCGACGGGGGTTATCCGGTTGTCGACCGCGAGCTTGTAGAGGTTCTCGCGGCCGCCGTTGGGGTTTGCCTCGGCGCCATTGATCAGCGCCGAGACGTATTCCTGGTGCCCGCGCGGGTCGGCGTCGACCCGCATGCTGCGGAACTTGAAGAGGGTGAACTCGCGTTCCATATAACCCACCCGCCGCTGGCGGAAGAGCGCCGGGCCGCGGCTGTCGAGGCGGACGGCGGCGGCGACCGCGATCAGGACCGGGCCGAGGAGAAGGATCAGCGCCAGGGCGACGACGATGTCGAAGAACCGCCGCAGGGCGCCGAGCGCGCGCGACTGGCCGGCCGCCTGCGCCAGCTGTTCGGTGTGGGTCAGTCCGTGTGCCTCCATCCGCACAGACAACGAGAGCGGGGCGGAAACACTTGCGGCCCGGATTCGTTGAACCGGCCACTCGCGGAGGTTGGCACCCGTGTCGGCAAGTTTTTTCGGCGGCGGCGAAAAGAGACGGTCACCTCGTGCGTTGTTTTCGCATGGCAGCCCGAATCGTCTCCGTGATCGGTTCCCGTCCTGAGATCGTCCAGGCGGCGCCCCTCTCGCTCGCTTACTCGAGCTGTGTCGAGGAGATCCTCGTCCACACCGGCCAGCACTACGACCCGGGGATGTCCGACCTGCAGATCGCCGACCTGCACCTGCCGCTGCCCGAGTTCAACCTCGGGGTCGGCTCGCTGCCGCCGACGGCTGCCGTCGCGGTGGCCGAGGAGCGGATCGGGCGCGTGATCGCCAGCCGCGAACCCGACGCGGTCCTGGTCCGCGGCGACACCCACGCGACGATAGCCGGCGCTCGCGCCGCCGTCGCCGCCGGGGTGACGCTGATCCACGTCGAGTCCGGGCTGCGCAGCTACCGTCTCGACATGCCCGAGGAGGCCAACCGGATCGAGACCGACCAGCTCTCCGACCTTCTCTTCGCCCCCTGCGAGCACGCCCGCGAGGTCCTCGTGAAGGAGGAGGTGCATGGCGTAATCCACGTCACCGGGGACGTCCTCGCCGACGTCCTGCTGGCGACCATGCCGCGCCTGCCCGAGCGGGGGGAGGAGGGCGAGTACATCCTCGCCACCGCCCACCGCAACTACAACACCGACTCGGCCGAGCGGCTGGGCGCGGTGCTTGCCTGCCTTGGCGCCGCCGAGTGCAGGGTGATCTTCCCGCTGCACCCGCGGACCCGCAAGAGCATCGAGACCTGGGACCTCGAGGTCCCGGCCAACGTCGAGATGCGCGACCCGGTGACCTACACCGAGATGCTGGTCCTCGAGCGCGACGCGCGGGCGATCGCGACCGACTCCGGCGGGGTCCAGCGCGAGGCTTATCTCTGGGGGGTGCCGTGCATCACGATGCGCGAGGAGACCGAGTGGATCGAGACCGTCTCGACCGGCTGGAACACGCTGGTCGGCGTCGACGCGGACAAGTTCTCCGGCGCCCTCGCAAAGCCGCTCCCCGACGCCCGGCCGCCGATCTTCGGCGACGGGAACGCCGCCGAGCGGATCGCCGAGCTGACCGTTGCCCATCTCGACCGATCGCGGGAGGAGTCCCTTGTCTGAGCAACTTAGAGTCGGAGTCGTCGGCTGCGGGCGGATGGGCGGCTTCCACGTCCGCAACTACTCCCAGATCGACTGCGCCGAGCTGGTCGCGGTTGCCGACCCCTCCGCCGAGTCGCGGAGCCGCGCGCTGGCTGGTTCGGGGGCTCTCGAGTTCTCCGACTGGCGTGACATGTTCGAAGACGCCGACGAGCTCGACGCGGTCTCGATCGCCTGCCCCTCCGAGCACCACGCCGAGATCGCGATCGAGGCGCTCGCCGCCGGCCTGCACGTGCTGGTCGAGAAGCCGATCGCGACGACCCTGCCAGACGCGCTGCGGATGCGCGGCGCGGCGATCGAAGCCGATCGCAAGCTGATGGTCGGCCACGTCGAGCGCTTCAACCCCGCGGTCGAGAAGCTGCGCGAACTCGTCGCCGACGGCCGCCTCGGCCGCGTCTACCGCGCCCACACGACCCGGGTCGGGCCGCTGCCGACGCGGATCCAGGACACCGGCGTGGCGATCGACCTCGCCACCCACGACCTCGACGTGATGCAGTACGTCCTCGACGGCTCGATCCACGAGATCTACGCCGACGGGGGTCGCTTCCAGCACAGCTCCCAGGAGGACCTGCTCACCTGCCTGGCGCGCTTCGGCGACGCGGGCGGCGTCGAGACCCTCGGCCTGCTCGACGTCAACTGGCTGACCCCGGAGAAGAAGCGCGAGATCTCGCTGATCGGCGAGAACGGGATGCTGCGGGCCAGCTACATCACCCAGGACGTCTGGTTCGTCGAGTCGACGACGGCGCCGCTGCAGTGGGACGGGCTCTCCGTCCTGCGCGGCGACGGCGAGGGCGCCGCGGTGCGTTTCTCGCTCGCCAAGGCCGAGCCGTTGCAGGCCGAGCTCGAAGCCTTCTGCCGCTGCGTCCTCGACGACACCCCCGAGCCGGTCAGCGCCCACGACGGCGTCAAGGCCCTCGCGGCGGCGCTCGCCGTACGCGAGTCCGCGGCCGTGCGCCGCCCGGTCGAGCTGCTCGACATCCCCGTCCCCCGGCCCCTGGAGGTCTTCGCATGATCCGCTTCGTGATCCCGGCCTACAACGAGGCCGAAAACATCCCCCGCCTGCTGGCCGACCTGGCGCCTGTGGCCCGCGAGCTCGGCGCCCGGGTGATCATCGTCGACGACGGCTCGACCGACGGCACCGGCGAGGTGATCCGCGAACACGCCCAGGACATGCACCTGGCGGTCGTCACCCACACCGTCAACCGCGGCCTCGGGACCGCGATCAACACCGGCATCCGCTCGGCCCTGAAGGAGTCCTCCGACGACGACGCGATCGTCACCCTCGAGGCCGACACGACCTCCGACCTCTCCGACCTGCCGCGGATGATGGAGCTCTTCGAGCAGGGCAACGACGTCGTCCTCGCCTCGGTCTACGCGCCGGGCGGCAAGATCGTCGGCGTCGCCGGCTGGCGTCTGGCGGCGAGCAAATCGGTCTCCAACACCTTCCGCTACCTCGGCGGCCTGCGCGAGATGCACACGCTGTCCTCGCTCTACCGCGTCTACCGCGCCGGAACGCTGCGCAAGGCGGCCGACACCTACGGATACCTGCTCGTCCGCGAGCCCGGCTTCGCCGCCAACGTCGAGCTGCTGCTGAAGCTCTACAACGCCGGCGCCAGCGTGGCCGAGGTGCCGACGACGAACGACTGGACGACCCGCAAAGGCGAGTCGAAGATGCAGCTGAAACCGACGGTGATCGCCTACTTCCGGGTGATGGCCGCCCACATGGTCGGCCGCATCCAACCGCCGCCGGTCTCGCCGCTGGCCGAGGCGACGGCGCCGAAGGGTCTGCCCGAGCCGGCCGCCGCGACGGCGATCGAGGGCGCGCCGGCCGGCGGCCCGGCCCGGGTCGCCTCGAGCTGATGGGCGCCAACGCACCGCGCGTCGGCGTCGTCGGCGGCGGCGTCCTCGGCGTCTCGCTGGCGCTGCGCCTCGCCCAGCAGGGAGCGCGGGTGACGGTCATCGAGCGTGGTCCCAGCCTCGGCGGCCTTGCCGGGACCTTCGACTTCGGCGGCCACGAGGTCGACCGCTTCTACCACGTGATCACGCCCGCCGACCAGCGGATGATCTCGATGGCCGAGGAGGTCGGGCTCGGCGACCAGCTGCGCTTCACGCCGGTCGGCGCCGGCTTCTTCTCGAACGGCGAGATGCACGACTTCAACGGCATCGGCGACCTGCTGCGCTTCTCGCCGCTGAACCCGTCGGCGCGGCTGCGGCTGGGCGCGTTCGTCGCCCAGTGCCAGCTGCGCGGTTCCTACGAGAAGCTGGAGCGGATCCCGCTCGAGACCTGGCTGCGGCGGATCTGCGGCAACCAGGTCTGGGAGCGGATCTGGAAACCGCTGCTCGACACGCGCTTCGACGGCGACCCCTCCGGCCTGCCGGCGACCTACCTCTGGGCGCGCACCCGGCGGATGTCGGGCGCCCGCAACGGCGGCGGCAAGGGCGGCGAGGAAATGGGCCACATCGTCGGTGGCCATCAGCGCCTGATCGACGCGATGGTCGAGCGGGCGCGGCGGCTCGGCGTCGAGGCCCGCACCGATGCGCCGGTCACCGGCCTCGCCCTGGCCGAGGACGGCTCGGTCACCGGGGTCGAGCTGGAGGACGAGATGCTCGAGTTCGACCTGACGATCCCGACCCTGCAGCCGCCGGCGCTGCGCTTCCTCCTGCCCGACCGCCACCAGCACCTGCTCGGGCGCTACCCCCAGCGCTGGCTCGGCGTCGTCTGCCCGATCGTCAAGGTGCGACGCAAACTGCTGCCCTACTACGCGATCAACATCACCGAGCCGACGCCGCTGACCAGCGCCGTGGAAACGACCCAGGTGCTCGGCACCGATCACACCGACGGCCTGCAGCTGGTCTACCTGCCCAAGTACTGCGATCCCGAAGCGCCCGAGCAGAGCGAGGACGACGAGTCGGTCTACCGCCGCTTCACCGATTACCTGGCCCGGCTTTCGCCCGGCTTCAGCCGCGACGAGATCGTCGACTGGACGGTTCAGCGGGCGAAGCTGGTCGAGCCGGTGCATCAGGTCCGCGAGGGCGAGGGGCCGCGGGTCGCTCCGGTCTGGCCCGGGGTCCCAGGTCTGGCGCTCGCCTCCAACGCGCAGATCTACCCCTACCTGCTCAACGGCGACTCGGTGATGGGCTTCGCCGAAGAGGTGGCGGAGCAGGTCTCCGACCGCCTCGACCTTCCCGGCCGACCGGATGGAAGTGCGAGAAAAGGACTAGTTGGCGCGTTGAAGTCCTAGAGGGTCGGCCGCCACCTCGGCGTGGCTCTCTCGCTGAGAAGCCATGTACCAGGTCGAAGCCTCAAAAGCACTCCTGAAACCGCGCCTCTGGGCGCGCCGGTCGGCCCGCCTGCGGGTGCCGCGCAACGTGATCATGCTCGGCGCCGTCAGCCTGCTGACGGACGTCTCCTCGGAGATGGTCGCGACCGTGCTGCCGATGTACCTGATCTTCTCGCTCGGGGCCAGCCCGCTCGTCTTCGGCGCGATCGACGGCACCTACCGCGGCGCCGCCGCGCTGGTCCAGGTCCTCAGTGGCTTCACCTCCGATCGCTGGCGCCGCCACAAGGAGGTCGCCGGCCTCGGCTACGGCCTCTCGGCGCTGGGCAAGGTGGCGCTGGTGGCCGCCGGCAACACGGTCGGCGGCATCGGCGCGATCGTCGCCGTCGACCGGGTCGGGAAGGGGATCCGCACCGCACCGCGCGACGCGCTGATCTCGCTCTCCAGCGCCAAGGACAAGCTCGCGACCTCCTTCGGCGTACACCGGGCGATGGACAGCGTCGGGGCGATGCTGGGGCCGCTGTTCGCCTTCGGCATCCTCTTCCTTGCGCCGGCCCGCTTCGACGCCGTCTTCGTCGTCAGCACCCTGTTCGCGATCCTCGGCCTCGCGGTGCTCGTGCTCAACGTCGAAGGCAAGCCGCGGCGGGCGCCGCGCGAGGGATCGCCACCGCGCTTCCGTGCCGCAGCCGCGCTGCTCGAGGACCGCAGCTTCGCGCCGCTGCTGCTGGCCGCCGCCGGGCTCTCCGTCGCCAGCGTCTCCGACGCGATGATCTACGTCGGCCTACAGCGCACGATCGACTTCGAGCCGGCGGTCTTCCCGCTGCTCTATGTGATGACCGCGATCTCCTTCATGGCGCTGGCGATCCCGGTCGGCCAGCTCGCCGACCGGATCGGCAAGGTGCCTGTCCTGCTCGCTGGGCAGGCGCTGCTGTTCCTCGTCTACGGGGTGCTGCTGATGACCTCGGTCGGCTACCTGGCGCTGATCGTCTGCCTGGTCGCCCTCGGCGGCTACTTCGCCGCCACCGAAGGGGTGTTGACGGCGCTGGCGGGCGCGGTCCTGCCGGAGAAGCTGCAGGCGAGCGGGATCGGGATCCTGATCACCGTCATCAGCCTCGGCCGCCTCGTCTCCTCGGTCGCCTTCGGCGCGCTGTGGTTCGCGATCGGCCTGCACAGCGCGATCCTGATCTTCGCCCTCGGGCTGGGGGTGGCGATCGCGCTGGCCGCCCCGCTGCTGCTCCGCGCCCAGAACGCGGCCCTGGATGGATAGCCGCGGCGGCAAGATCACGGTGGCCCTGGTCGTCGCCTGCGTCCTGCTCGGCGGCGGCTACGTCGCCTACGCGGCGCTCGGGCCCGGCGAGACCAGCACCGACGCCAGCCCCAGCGCCGGCCGCTCCGCCTCGGACGTGGCGGTGATGGTGCGGGCGGTCGATCCCTCCAGCCCGGCCCTCAACGGCGGCGTCTTCGTCGTCGAGGACGGCAGGGTGCGGCGGCGCTCGGAGGACCTCTCCTGCGAGCGGGTCTACTACGCCGCCGGTCACGGGATCTGCATGGGAGTCGCCCCCTCGGGGGTCGACTACACCGCCTCGGTCTTCGACGACGAGCTGGAGCCCCAGCACTCGATGCGCCTCACCGGGCTGCCCTCGCGCGCTCGCGTCTCGGCCGACGGTCGCTATGGCTCGATGACCGTCTTCGTCAGCGGCGACGCCTACCTCTCCGCGCCGGCCGCCTTCTCGACCCGCACCTACGTGCTCGACATGAAGAGCGGCAAGACGGTCGGGCAGCTGGAGCAGTTCGGCGTCGCCAAGGACGGCGCGCCCTTCGACGCGGTCGACTTCAACTTCTGGGGGATCACCTTCGACCCCACCGATTCCAACCGCTTCTACGCGACCCTCGGAACCGGCGACCACCACTACCTGGTCGAAGGCGACATCCGCGGCCGCGCGCTGCGTGTCCTGCGCGACGGGGTCGAGTGCCCCTCGCTCTCGCCGGACGGGAAGCGGATCGCCTTCAAGAGCAGGATCGAGGGGACCAACCGCTGGCGGCTGCACGTTCTCGACGTCGCCACCCTCGCCGACCAGCCCGTCGCCGAGAAGCGCTCGATCGACGACCAGGCCGAGTGGCTCGACGCCGACACGCTCGTCTACTCCGACGGGGAGAACGTCTACACGGTGCCGGCCGACGGCAGCGGCGAAGCGGCGCTGCTGGTCCGCGACGCGACCTCGCCCGTCGCGCTGAGGAGTTCGAGATGAGCTCGGTGAAGCGAGGCCTGGCGATGATCGGCTTCGCGCTCGGAGGGGTGATCCTCCTCGCGATCTGGGTCGGCTCCACCGGCCCCGGCGCGGCAGAGAAAGGAACCGCGGCGGCCAGCCCTGCCGGTCCGGGGGAGTGCGCCGACACGCTCCACTCGCTCGAGGCGCTGCAGGGCGCGGTCGAGGGCGCCGATGACGGCGACGTCGTCTGCCTTGCCGCCGGCTCCTACGGCGCACTCGGCCTGGATGGTCCGCAGGCGACGCGGGAGCGGGTCATCGTGCGCGCTGTCCGCCCGGGCGGGGCCACTCTGGCCGGCGCTGACATCGGCCGTTCACAGGTGACGCTGGCGCGCTTCGTGATCAGCGACGGGATCGATATCGAGCCCGGCACCTCAGGCGTGACCATCGCCCACAACCGCATCAGCGGCGGCTACCTCGGCGTCGACGCCGGCCCGACCACGACCACGACGGTCAACGACGTCGCGATCGTCGGCAACAAGTTCGTCGGCCCTTTCGGCGAGGACGCGATCAGGCTGAACCGGTACCACGACGCGAACGGTGACGGCGCCGGCGCCCTGATCGCGAACAACGAGTTCACCAACATCAGGGAGAACGGCAACCACAGCGACTGCCTGCAGACGGTGTGGGTGGGGGACCACCTCGTCTATCGCGGCAACTACCTGCACGACAACCGCTGCCAGGGGTTCTTCGTCAAGGATCAGGCTTTCCCGGTCAGGGGGATCCTGATCGAGGACAACCTGATGGTCCGCAACAGCGCGCCCTGCGCTCCGAGGGCAGAGGGCTGTGGAGCGCCCAGCGACCTGCAGGTCTTCGGTCCGCACTCCGGGCTGATCATGCGCCGCAACACGATCTGGGGGCCGGGCGCCATCGCCGCCTTCCAGGAGGCGGATGGGACCAGGGCGAGGATCGAAGCAAACGTCGTCTTCAAGTTCTGGACCTCGACCGACCTGTCCGCTGCCCGCTTCCGGGACAACACCCGCTGCCAGCGCCAGTCCTCGGGCGGAGGCTGGCCGCTCACCGTTCCGGGGGAGATCGTCTCCTGCTCTCCCCGCTTCCGCTCTCCGGCCGAGGACGACTACCGGCTGGGCGGAGCTCGCGGCGTCACCTGGGCCCCGCGGGAGCGACACTTCGGCCCGTGACCCGTCCGGCAGCGATGTTTTAGTATTCCGGCCTCGGGTATCGAACATGCGTCCATCTTGTTTGGGTTCTCGATGGGCGCAAACCAGTCAGGCAACCGGAAGGAGACGCGATGCGGTCGGGGACGGTGCGCGCTATCTCACCGGCGGTCGTCGGGTTCTCGGTACTTCTGGCGATGCTGGTGGTGGGCAGCGCCTTCTCCCTGGCCCGCTCAGGCGGGTGGCCAAAGCACGCGAGCGGCATCTGCGCCGCCGCCGCGGCGGGAGGGTCGGGCCCGTCCAAGTGCAGCAACAGGGACATCCTGCGGCGGGCGACTTTGATCGAGCGCCAGCGGATCTCCCCGCGCCGCCACCGAGGGGGCATCGATGTTCCTCCCGCAGTGGTTTCCCCATCGGATCCCGTCACCGGTGCGCCGAATTTGCCGGCGCTCCCAACCGCACCAGGGGTTCCGCCCGTTGTCGAACCCGGCGAGCCGACGGAACCGGGCGAGCCCACCGACACCGCGCCGCCCAACACCCGCATCACCCAAGCACCGCCGGCGACCACCACTGCGACCACGGCCAGCTTCTCCTTCACCGCCACCGAGGCGGAAGCAACCTTCGACTGCAGGCTCGACGACGGGACCTGGGTGGCCTGCGCTCCCTCCGTCTCCTTCGACTCGCTGGATGTCGGCTCGCACCAGTTCGCGGTCCGCGCCACCGACGAGGCGGGCAACACCGACACGACGCCAGCCTCCAAGGTCTGGACCGTGACCGACCCCTCGGAACCGCCGACGGAAGAACCGCCTGTCGAAGAACCGCCTGTCGAAGAACCCCCCGTGGAAGAACCGCCGGTCGAATCCGGTGAGTGCGACCAGACGGTCAGCTCGGTCTCCGCCGCCCAGTCGGCCCTCTCCGGAGCCTCTCCGGGCGCGGTCGTCTGCCTCGCCGACGGCACCTACGGCGGCCTCTCGCTGAGCTCCTCCAAGGCGGCCCCGGGGGTCACCCTGCGCGCCGCCAACCCCGGAAAA
>DATFQO010000062.1:0-46633 GCA_035264245.1 Solirubrobacterales bacterium | reverse complement strand
CGCTTCTTCGCCGGCCCCTGGCACGCCTGGCGCCAGGAGCAGGCGGCGCGGCAGATCGCCCTCGGCAAAGCGATCGAGCGCCAGCAGGCGGAGATCGCGCGGATGGAGCGCTTCGTCGAGCGCTTCCGCTACAAGGCGACGAAGGCGCGCCAGGCGCAGTCGCGGGTGAAGATGATCGAGAAAGCCAAGCGCGAAGGGCCGGCGTCGGAAAAGCGCGACAACCGCCACCTGCGCTTCCGCTTCAAACCGCCCGAGCGGCCGGGCCGGGTGGTGCTGAAACTGGTCAACGGGCGGCTCGAGGTGCCGGGGCGGGTGCTGCTCGACAGCGCCAACCTGGAAATCGAGCGCGAGGAACACGTCGTCCTGGTCGGCCCCAACGGCGCCGGCAAGACGACCCTGATCGAGACCCTCGCCGGCGCCCGCGAGCCGGCCAGCGGCAGCGTCCGCACCGGCCACAACGTCAAGCTCGGCTTCCTCTCCCAGCACGCCGAGACCGCGGCCGGCGGCGGCTCCGTGCTCGACGCGGCGAAGCGGGAGACGGGCCTCAACGAGGTCCAGTCGCGCTCCCTGCTCGGCGGCTTCCTCTTCTCCGGCCGCGACGTCGAGAAACAGCTTTCCGACATCTCCGGCGGCGAGCAGCGGCGGCTCTCGCTGGCGATCCTCGTCGCCTCGGGAGCCAACGTCCTCGTCCTCGACGAGCCGACCAACCACCTCGACATCGAGAGCCGCGAGGCGCTGGAGGACGCGCTGATCGAGTTCGAGGGGACGGTGCTGCTCGTCTCCCACGACCGGGCGCTGCTGGAGGCGGTCGGCAGCCGCACCCTGGTCTGCGAGGGCGGCAACCTGCGGAGCTTCCCGAACGGCTGGGCGGAGTACCAGCGGCGGCGTGACGAAACCGAGGCGGCGGAGACGGCGGCGGCCAAGCCGCGGGGCGGCGGCAACAAGTACAGCGCGACCAAGCCGGCGCAGAAAGCGGCCCGCAAGGCGGCAAAGCTCGAGCAGCGGATCGAGAAGGCCGAGGCGGAGCTGCAGAAACTGGAGGACGAGCTCGCCGATCCCGGCGCCTGGTCGAGTCCCGGCCGGGTCGAGCGAGCGAGCAAGCGCCACGCTGAGGCGAAGACGGCGGTCGCAGAGCTCTATAGGGAGTGGGAGGCGGCGCAGCAGGAGGCTGAGGCAGGCTCGACCGCCTAAGCGAGCGGGCGCTGGAGTTCGACCATGGTGCCTCTCGCCGGTGCCAGGGTGATGTTGCGGACGCGGACCGGTTCGGGCTTCAGGTCGACCGCCCGCAGCTCGGCCCGCTCGACGAACTCGTGCAGGATCAGGCGCATCTCGTATTCGGCGAAGGCGGCGCCGATGCAGCGGCGGACGCCGCCGCCGAACGGGATCCAGGCGTAGTTGTCGGCCTTGCCGTCGAGGAAGCGCTCGGGGCGGAACTCGCCGGGCTGGGGGAAGAGGTCCTCGCGGTAGTGGAGGGCGGCGATCGCCGGCAGGACGAACTGGCCGGCCGGCAGGTCGTAGCCCCCGACCGTCGCCGGCGCGGTCAGCTTGCGGGCGACGTCGACGATCACCGGGCGAGCGCGCAGCGTCTCTTTGACCGTCGCGGTGAGGTAGTCGTCGCTGCCGGCAGCGATCGAGTCGCGCAGCTTGGCCAGCACAGCGGGGTTGCGAACCAGCCGCTCGACCGCCCAGGCGAGGCCGGTCGCGGTCGTCTCGTGGCCGGCGCCGAGCACCGTCACCAGCTCGTCGCGCAGTTCCAGGTCGCTCATCGCCTTGCCGTCCTCGTCGCGGGCGCCGAGCAGCAGCGAGAGGACGTCGTCGCGCTCCTCGTATCCCGGTTCGGCGCGGCGCAGCCGGATCTCCTCGTAGATGAACTCGTCCAGCGCCGCGCGCGAGCGGAGGAAGCGGTTCCAGGGGCTGAAGCGGCCGAGGTTGCGGCGCATGAAGGGAAAGGAGGTGATGACGCCGACTCGGCGGGCGAAGTCCTCGATCAGCCGCTCGAAGCGCGTCAGCCGCGCCTCGTCGTGGACGCCGAAGACGGCGCGCATGATCACCGCCAGGGTGATCCGCTGGGTGTGAGGGCGCAGCGCGAACGGCTCGCCCACCGGCCAGCTCTCCATCTCGCGGCGGGTCATCTCGACGATCAGCTCGCCATAGCGCTCGATCCGCTCGCCGTGGAAGGGCGGCAGCAGCAGCTTGCGCTGGCGCATGTGCGGCTCGTCGTCGAGGGTGAGGACCGAGTTCGGCCCCAGCGCCGGCTCCAGCACCGTCGCGTTCGCCTCGCCGGCGTGGAAGACCGCGGGCGAGCCGGTGAAGACCGCTTTGACCAGGTCGGGCCGGGCGACGTAGACGATGCGGCCGAAGAAAGGGAAGCGGACGCTGAAGATGTCCCCGTAGCGCCGCTGATGGCGGGAAAGGAACCCGAGCGGGTCACGCGCGTAGCTGATCGCTTGGGCGATTGCCGGCGCACGTGAGCCCGGCGGCTTGGCGCTGGCACCGGCGGCGCGAGGCCGGGGGAGGGTCGCCCGCTCCATTCCAGGCAGGTTACGGAAAACTTGGCTGGCTGGCCAGGCTTCCTGCTTCGCTGAAGGTAGCCGCATCGGGGCTTACGATGGTGAGGTGAGTCCCAAGGCCAAGGTGGAGATCGCGAGGGAGCATTTAGCCAAGGCGCAGGAGGAGTTGAATGGCGACCATCGCGATCCGTTCCGCTAAGGAGCTGCACGAGAAAGGGATCCTTCCGTCAGATCTCTCCACTCTCCATCGAGAACTCAATTTCCTCCGCAAAGCGATCTTCTATGACGGCGAAGAGCTTGAAGAAGACGGCTTCTCGGTTGAAGACGCGGTGGCCGAGGTCGAAGCCGTTGTCGAGATCGCTTCGGAGAGGGCGTCATGAGTACCTTGGCCCAGCCTTGGTGCCAGCCAGCGCCGACGAGGGGTGGGCTTGCGGAATTGCGCCCTCCCGGTTTGGAGCTTTGGGATAGCCGTCTCTCCCTCGATCGGAAGCGTGCCGTAGAAAATCAGACGCCGTCGCTTCTGGAAATCACTCGGGCTATCGAAGCTCGCAGTCGCGAGCTAGGGGCAGCGGCCCTTGTCCTGACCGGCTCGACTGCGAGAGATCGACGTACCCAGGTCAGCGATTTGGATTATCACGTCATCGGCGATACGCCAGACATCGAAGGCTTGTCGTCCGAAATCGATTTGTATTGCGACGAGCCGGATGTCTTTCTCGCAAAATTGTTCAAAGGCGATGATTTCGCACACTGGACTTTGAGATACGGATGCATACTCTTCGACACGGGTGTCTTGCGCCAAGCGGCGGCGGCGGCCATAGAGCACGACCTTTGGCCTGATGCGGAGCGCAAGTTACGCCAGGCAAGACGGTCAGTTGAGTTCGCTCAGAAGCTTGCGACCACGGGGGACTATGGCGCGGTTCTGGAGTTCTCCCGAGGCGCCTTTTCGTTGACGGCCCGCTGGTGGCTCATCTCCCACGATGTCTTCCCGCTTGCCCGTGATGAGCTGGCCGCGCAGCTCGTGGAGACTGGTCAACCGGGGTTGGGTAAGGCGTTGGAAGCAACCATCCATAGGCGACCTACTGCGGCGGAAATCTCCGCATGGCTCTCCGACGCGTGGGAGCTCATCCACGTCTAGCCAGCTTCGGTATCTCTGAACCGTGCGGCTAGTTGACCTTCTGCTTCAGAAGAGGATCGTGCGGTCCCCGTCGAGGAGGACGCGGTCGTCGAGGTGGGCCATCACCGCGCGGGCGAGGACGAGGCGCTCGACGTCGCGGCCGAGGCGGATCATGTCGCTGACCTCGTCGCGGTGGTCGACGCGGGTCACGTCCTGGGCGATGATCGGGCCGGCGTCCAGCTCGGCGGTGACGTAGTGGGCGGTGGCCCCGATCAGCTTGACGCCGCGCTCGTAGGCGCGGTGGTAGGGGTCGGCGCCGACGAAGGCCGGCAGGAAGCTGTGGTGGATGTTGATCGCCGGGGCGGCGAGGGCGCGGAGGAAGTCCTCGGAGAGGATCTGCATGTAGCGGGCGAGGACGAGCAGGTCGACGTCGCTCAGCAGCTCCAGCGCCTGGCGCTCGGCCTCGATCCGGGTCGCCGGCTCGACCGGCAGGTGGTGGAAGGGGAGGCCGACCGCTTCGACCTGGCCGGCGTGGTCGCTGTGGTTGGAGATCACGCTGACCAGCTGGCCGCCGAGGTCGCCGTTCCGCCAGCGCCAGAGCAGGTCGGAGAGGCAGTGGTCCTCGCGGCTGACCATGATCGCCACCCGCTTGGTCCGGCGGGTCTCGTGGAACCCGTAGTCCATTGCGAAGGGCTCGCCGATCTCCCGTGCGAAGCGCTGCTCGAGCGCCTGGCGCTCGCCGTCGGGCAGGCGGTCGAAGACCATCCGCATGAAGAAGCGGCCCTCGGCGCTCGAGTGCTGGTCGACGTCGACGATGTTGAGCCCGGACTCGGCGAGGAAGCCGCTGACGCGGGCGATCAGCCCCGGCTGGTCGGGACAGGCGAGCAGCAAGCGCGAGGTCGGCGCGTCTCCCATCCGCCGATGATCGCGGATAGGCTGCCGCCGATGCGGATCGGCGCGATTCCCGACAGCCTGGTGGAGCGGATCGGACTGCTGCTCGGCAAGGTGCCGACGCCGATCGGCGAGTCCCTTTTCTCGATGCCGGTGGCGCGCTCGCTGCAGGTCGCGCAGCGGACCGGGATCCTCGGCGCGCTGGCCGAGGGGCCGCGCGACCCGGCGGAGCTGGCCGAGCATCTCGGGCTGCAGGCGACCGGGACCAGCCGCGTCCTCGACGTGATCGCGACGCTGGGCCACGTCAAGCAGAACCCGGACGGGACCTACGAGATGACCGCCAGCGGCCACCGCTGGCTCGACCCGAGCTCGGACACCTACATCGGCGACTTTCTCGCCGACACCGCCCACTACTGGGACTGGTACGCCGGCCTCGAGGACCTGGTCCGCGACGGCAAGCACGTCGAGCTGCACGAGAAAGCGCCAGACGACCCCTACTGGCAGTCATATATCCGCGGCCAGTACCAGCTGGCGCGGCTCTCCAGCGCCGAGGTGGCGAAGTCGATCCCGCTCGCCAAGGGTGCCCACCAGCTGCTCGACGTGGCCGGCGCCCACGGCGAGTATTCGATGGCGCTCTGCCGCCGCCACGAGGGGCTGCGGGCGACGATCGTCGACCTGCCGGGCAGCGCCCGGGTGGGGGAGGAGATCGTCGGCGAAAACGGGATGAGCGACCGCGTCCGCCACCTCGTCGGCGACATGTTTGCGGTGGATTACGACGGCCACTACGACGGCGCCCTCTGTTTCAACATCATCCACCACCTCTCGCCGGAGCAGATCCGGGCGCTCTTCGCCCGTATCCGCGCCTCCTTGCGCCCGGGCTCACCACTCTGTGTCCTCGACCTCTACGACCGGCCCGGCGGCCAGCGCGCCAACCTCGCCTCGATCCTCGGACTCTTCTTCCACCTCACCTCCGGCGCCGACACCTACACCGTCGAGGAGGTCTCACGCTGGATGGGGGAGAGCGGCTTCGGAAGCGTCGAGGTGAAGTCGTTCCGGACCCTGCCGGACCTGCGGCTGCTGATCGCAAAAGCGGCCTAGAGCCGCAAGATCGTGACCAGACTAACCCTGGCGGGAGGAATTTCACGCCTGAGCTAGTGGCGATTGCAGCGAGCGGTGGCCGATCTGTGACGGCGGCCACACATGAGAGCGGCGGAAACCCTCACGGTTTTGCGCTTGCTCACAAAACGCAAATACTTCACCCCGATCCTGTTCATCCTTCTCGCCTTTCCGGCTGCGGCTCTGGCCGCTGGTCGTGACGAAGTCAGGTCCGGACCGAGCGTCGGGCAGGCCGAGGTCGCCCCGATCGCGCAACTGCAGCGGCCGGTCAAGGGGTTCCACCGCGTCGTCAAGGCGATCGCCGCCGACATCCGCGCCGACGAACGCGCCGCGGCGCGCCGCGAGGAGCGCGAAGCCGAGGAACGCTTTGCCGACCTCGGCGTCTCGATGGCGACGCTGGAGTCGATCGCCTCCTGCGAGTCCGGTGGCGATCCGGCCGCGGTCTCCTCCGACGGCTCCTACCGGGGCAAATACCAGTTCGACTACGGCACCTGGGAATCGATGGGCGGCAGCGGCGACCCCGCCGCGGCCCCGGAGTCCGAGCAGGACTACCGCGCGGCGATGCTCTACGCGAGTTCCGGTTCCAGTCCCTGGCCGATCTGCGGCTAGGCGCTTGGCCCGCGGGTCCTGTCTCCGATCGGGGGCTCCCCCTACCGGGGGAGTCCTCCCGATCGTCGCCACCCGCGGGAGAAGAGTCCGCCACTGACGCAACTACGATGACGCCATGGCTGAGGAGCGAGCGCCGCTGAACGAGGAACAGATACCGGCGCCCGATCCTGGGGGGCCTAAACGGAAACCGCCGAAGGAGGCGGTTGCCGAGGCTCGGGTGCGGGCGCCTACGCGGGGGAATCGCAAGCTGGAGAGCTTCCTCGAGGCGGTCAACGGCGACGACCAGGTGCGGGCGTGGTGGTACATGACCCAGGTCCACGCCGAGCGGCTGGGGATGTCGGACCACTCCTGGGTCCACATGCAGATCGTCCTCAACATCGCCCTGCGGCTGCTGCGCCTGCTGCTGCGCGCCGGGGTCGAGCCGGCGATGGTGGCCGACCACGGGATGCGCGACCGCGACGCCGAGGTCGTCGTCGCCGGCGGCGCCCTGCTGCACGACACCGGGATGTCGATCCACCGCGCCGACCACGAGGAGTACTCGCTCTTCCTCGCCAGCGGCGCCCTGCCGCGACTGCTCGCCGACGCCTACAAGGAGCCGGAGCGGACCGTCGTCGCCTCCGAGATCCTGCACGCGATCATCGGCCACCGCCGCCGCGGGGAGCCCTACACGCTGGAGGCCGGGGTCGTTCGCGTCGCCGACGCGCTCGACATGGCCCAGGGCCGCACCCGGCTGCCGCTCGAGTCCGGCCACGAGGGCATCCACTCGATCTCCGCCGCCGCCGTCGACGAGGTCAGCATCGCCGCTGGCGAGGAGCGTCCGGTGCGGATCGAGATCCAGCTGAACAACAGCGCCGGCATCTTCCAGGTCGACGACCTGCTGGCGACGAAGATCCGCGATACCCCGCTCGAGGGCAAAGTCGAAGTCGTCGCCAAGGTCGAGGGCGAGACCGAGAAACGGCTGCTCTCCGGCTTCCGGCTCTCCTAAAACGCCGGCTTAGCCGGCGGCGTCGAGCTCGGCGACCAGCGCCCGGACGCGGCGCTCGATCTCGTCGCGGGTCGCCCGCACCGTCTCCAGCGGCTGGCCCTTGGGGTCTGGCAGGTCCCAGTCGAGGTAGTGCTTGCCGGGGATGTAGGGGCACTCGTCGCCGCAGCCCATCGTCACCACCACGTCGGCCCACTCGGCGTCCTCCTGGCCAAGTTTGTGGGGGCGGCGTCCGCTGAGGTCGATTCCCAGCTCCGCCATCGCCTCGACCACCTCGGGGTGGACGCGGTCGCCCGGCGTCGTCCCGGCCGAGCGCGCCTCGTGACGACCATCGGCGGCGCGATCGAAGAGCGCCTCGCTGATCTGCGAGCGGCCGGCGTTGTGGAGGCAGACGAACAGGGCGCGGGCCATCAGGCGGCCTCGGGTCCAGCTAGTTGTAGCGGGCCAGGTCGGAACGGCGCTGTTCTTTGCGCTTCTCCAGCTTGCCCTGGATCAGCGAGAGGACGATCACCAGCGCGGCGAAGAAGGCGATCACGCCGAAGCAGAAGAAGGTCACCGTCTTGTCGGTGGTCGGGCCGGCGAGGCCGACGCCCTCGTCGGCCAGGGCGGCCGGGGCGAGGACAAGCATCAGGGCCCAGGTCGAAAGCAGGGCTGCGACGGCGCGCTTCACGGGCGGGAATCTAGCGCACCGAGGGGCGTCGCCGCCCGCTCTTTAGGTTCCGTTCAGAGCCGGGCGAATAGCCTCTCGCGGCGATGAGCACTCTGGAAGCAATCGTCCTCGGCTTCGTGCAGGGGCTGACGGAGTTCCTGCCGATCTCCTCCTCCGGCCACCTGCGGATCGTTCCCGCCCTGCTCGGCTGGGAAGATCCCGGCGCCGGATTCACCGCGGTGATCCAGCTGGGGACGATGGCCGCGGTGCTGCTCTACTTCCGCGCCGACCTCTGGCGGATCGCCTCCGCCTGGCTGCGGGAGCTGCGCACCCCGATCCCCAGGGCTTCCCAAGACGCGCGCCTCGGCTGGTTCATCGTCCTCGGCACGATTCCGATCTGCGTCTTCGGCTTCATCTTCAAAGACCAGATCGAGTCCGGCGCCCGCGACCTCTACCTGATCGGCTCGGCGCTGATCCTCTTCTCCTTCGTGATGCTGGCCGCTGAGCACTTCGGCACCCGCCGCCGCGACCTGACTGAGATGAGCGGTCGCGACGGGCTCTCGATCGGGTTCGCGCAGGCCTTGGCGCTGATCCCCGGAGTCTCCCGTTCGGGGGCGACGATCTCCGCCGGCCTCTTCCGCGGCTTCAACCGCCTCGACGCCGCCCGCTACTCCTTCCTGCTCTCGATCCCGGCGGTGGTCCTCAGCGGCCTCTTCGAGCTGCGCAAGATCGGCGAACCGGGCGAACCCCCGGTCGGGGCAACGGTGATCGCCACGATCGTCGCCTTCGTCGCCGGCTACCTCTCGATCGCCTGGCTGCTGCGCTACCTGACTTCCCACTCACTGCGCGTCTTCGTCGTCTACCGGGTGGCGCTGGGCACGTTGGTGCTGGTCCTGGCCGCGAGCGGCGCGATCCACTAGCCCGCAAATTCGGCATGAGCCCTGCTCCACTCGTGAAAATCCTGTGAACGCAGGGGTTAACGCCCCCTCGGGCCCATACACTTGCCCTATCCGAATCGCCGTCCTCGACACCGACAGCGGCTTCGTCACCGTCCTCGCCCGCCGCGCCGAGGCGGCCGGTTGGCACCTCAGCCAGAAGACCGGCCCCGTGCCGCCGCGAGACCTGGTCGCGATGAAGCTGAATGCGCTTCTGGTCGACCCAGCCGTGCTGGGCGACGAAGCCTGGGCCTACCTCGAGCGGGTCGCCTCGATGCTGCCCGACCTCGGCCTGGTCGTCTGCACCAGCCGCTCGACCGTCGCCCAGCGGGTGCGCGGCCTGCGACTCGGCGTCGACGACTGGATGACCAAGCCGTGCCATCCCGAGGAGGCGATCGCCCGCCTCGAAGCCGTCTCGCGCCGGCGCCGGCGCGGCAGGCAGGAGCACGAGGCCTCGCCGCTCGCCGTCGGCGAGATGGAGATCCGGCCCGACCGCTTCCAGGCCTTCGTCGGCGACGAGGCCCTCGACCTCACCCGCCGCGAGTTCGAGCTGCTCTACCTGCTCGCCGAGGAACGCGGCCAGGTGCTCGAGCGCGAGCAGATCTACCAGCGGGTCTGGGGTTACGCGATGGCCCACGGCGACCGCTCGGTCGACGTCTTCGTCCGCAAGCTGCGCAAGAAGCTGGAGGTGCTCTCGCCCAGCTGGACATACATCCACACCCACTTCGGGATCGGCTACCGGTTCGACCCCGAACCGGCGGGGATCGTCAGCGAGGAGCTGCGCCCAGCGCCCGACTCGCATAAACACCCGGCGGCCCTGACCGTCTCCAGCGTTCGGTAACAGCTCTTTCACAAGGTAGATACAAGGCCGTAACAGGGTCACTGCGCTCCGCTGCGACGGTCCGTTCATCAGACGGACCAAACTCAGAAGGAGAAAGAGTTGACCAGCTCTAAGTGGTTCGCGGTGCTGAGCGCCGCGGCGATCCTCGCGATCGGCGTTGCCGCCTGCGGCAGCAGCGACGACGAAACGGCCAGCGGCAGCAGCGGCAGCAGCGTTTCCGGTGAAACCGCCGGCGCCGGCTCGACCGCGCAGCAGGCCGCGCAGGAAGCCTGGATCGCCGAATTCGAGAACGAAAACGCGGACGTGACGATCTCCTACGACCCGGTCGGGTCCGGTGGCGGCCGCGAACAGTTCATCGCCGGCGGGACCGCCTACGCCGGCAGTGACGCCGCCCTCTCGACCGAAGAAGGCGAACTCGAAAAGGCCGAGGCGCGCTGCAAGACCGGTCAGCTGATCGAGGTTCCGAACTACATCTCGCCGATCGCGGTCATCTACAACCTCTCCGGCGTCGAAGACCTCCAGCTCGCCCCCGAAACCCTGGCGAAGATCTTCAACCAGGAAATCACCAGCTGGGACGACCCGACGATCGCCGCCGACAACCCCGGCGCCGATCTGCCCGACACCCGGATCACCCCGGTCAACCGCTCCGACGAGTCGGGGACGACGGAGAACTTCACCGAATACCTCTCCGAGGTCGTGCCCAGCGTCTGGAGCTACGAAGTCAGCGGCGACTGGCCCGTCAAGGGTGGCGAAGCCGCCTCCGGCACCTCCGGCGTGGTCGAAGCGGTGGCCGCCGGCGAAGGCGCGATCGGCTACGCCGACGCCAGCCAGGCCGGTGAACTGGGTGCCGCCAAGATCAAGGTCGGCAAGGTCTATGCCGAACCGACCCCGGAGGCCGCGGCCAGGGTCCTCGAGCAGTCCCCGCTCGACAAGGAACTGAGCCCGGGCAAGTACACGCTCGCCTTCGAGCTTGACCGCAAGACCGAAGCGGAGGGCACCTATCCGATCGTGCTCACCTCCTACCTGATCGCCTGCACCAGGTATGGCTCAGCCGACGAAGCAGCCGCGGTGAAGGCGTACCTCGAATACGTCATCAGCCCCGAGGGGCAGGAACTGGCCGCCGAACAGGCCGGCTCGGCTCCGCTCTCCTCGGTCCTGACGGCGAAGGTGACCCCGGCGATCGAAGCGATCGAAGCCGGTTAGGGGAGCTTTGTCCCAGGTCGACACCACGACCAACGCGGGTCAACTGCTGGCGGCGGCGTCCGGAGGGCGCCGCCGCCTCGGTGACCGCGTCTTCTCCCGTACCGCGGTGGTTGCCGCGGTGACGATCCTGGCCCTGCTGGCCGGGGTCGCGATCTTCCTCGTCTCCGAGGGCTACCCGGCCTTCACCGCCGCCGCCTCCGAACTGCCCGAGGGCAAGAGCTTCATCGACTACGTCGCGCCGCTGGCCTTCGGCACCGTCCTCGCCTCGGCGATCGCGGCCCTCGTCGCCGTCCCGCTCGCCGTCGCCGCGGCCCTTTTCATCACCCACATCGCCCCGCCGCGGCTGGCGCAGACGCTCGGCTACCTGGTGGACCTGCTGGCGGCGATCCCGAGCATCATCTACGGGCTCTGGGGGATCTTCGTCCTCGGACCCGCCGCCGTGCCGGTGCTGAAGTGGCTGGAAGAGAAGCTCGGCTGGATCCCGCTCTTCGAAGGCCCGGCTTCAGCGACGGGGCGGACGATGCTGGTCGCCGGGATCGTCCTCGCGGTGATGATCCTGCCGATCGTCTCCGCGATCGCCCGCGAGGCCTTCACCCAGACGCCGCGCAAGCTGACCGAAGGCGCGCAGGCGCTCGGCGCGACCCGCTGGGAGACGATCCGGATGACCGTTCTCCCGTTCGGCAGGTCGTCGGTGATCAGCGGCGCGATGCTCGGCCTCGGCCGTGCCCTCGGCGAGACGATGGCGGTGACGATCATCCTCTCGGTCTCCGGCGCGGTCAGCTTCAACCTGATCAGCCAGGCGAACCCCTCGACGATCGCCGCCAACATCGCCCTCGACTTCCCCGAGTCTTCGGGCCTGGCGATCAACGCCCTGATCGCCACCGGCCTGGTCCTCTTCGCGATCACCCTCGTCACCAACATGGCCGCGCGGGCGGTCATCGCCCGCCAGAACCACGAATAGGAACTGAGATGGAGAGCGCCAGCATCACCGACAGCCCGCCCCTCGCCCGCCCCTCGTCGCTGCTCGCCGCCGGGGCCGGCTGGCGCCGGCGGGCGAAGGACCGGCTGATGACTGTGCTGATCGCCGGCGCCTTCGTGCTGGCGATGATCCCGCTGATCTCGCTCGTCTACGAGGTCACCAAGCGCGGCATCCCCGGCCTCAGCCTCGCCTTCTTCACCGAGGACGCGCGCGGCGTGGTCGGCGAAGGCGGCGGCGCCTCGCACGCGATCGTCGGCACCCTGGTGATCACCGGCGTCGCCGCCCTGATCTCGGTCCCGATCGGGATCATGGGCGCGATCTACCTCAACGAGTACGGGCAAGGCCGCCTGCGCCGCGCCCTCACCTTCTTCGTCGACGTGATGACCGGCATCCCCTCGATCGTCGCCGGCCTCTTCGCCTACGCGCTGTTCGAGCTCTTCTTCGGGCCGGGCATCCGCCTCGGGGTGATGGGCTCGGTGGCGCTCTCCGTGCTGATGATCCCGATCGTGATCCGCTCCGCCGAGGAGGTGCTGAAGCTCGTCCCCAACCACCTCCGCGAGGCCGCCTACGCGCTGGGGACGCCGAAGTGGAAGACGATCGTCAAGGTCGTCCTGCCGACCGCCTTCGCCGGCCTCGTCACCGGGGTGATGATCGCGATCGCCCGGATCGTCGGCGAGACCGCGCCGCTGCTGGTGACCACCGGGGTGGTCGACTCGATGAACTCCGACCCGTTCGACGGGCGGATGCAGAACCTCGCCGTCTACGCCTACAACGAGTACCGCTCGCCCGGCGTCTTCAAACAGGCGGCCTACGACAAGGCCTGGGCCGCGGCGCTGACCCTGATCGCGATCGTGATGTTGCTCAATATCGCCGCCCGGCTCGTCTACCGCCGCTACAAGACCGAGATCCGCTGACCGTGGAAGGAAGGAAGTTGAGATCGATGCTGGGAGCCGCCACCAAGCGCAGCGCCACCGAGGAGGGGAAGCAGGCGATGAGCGATTCGCCGGTGGGGGTGACTTCGACCGACCCCATGACCAAGGCCGTTCGCGGTGCGAAGACGATCGAGGTCCGCGACGTCGATCTCTATTACGGCGACTTCCAGGCGGTCGAGGGCGTGACGATGACGATCGCGCCGAACAAGGTAACGGCGCTGATCGGGTCTTCGGGCTGCGGCAAGACGACCTTTCTGCGCTCGCTCAACCGGATGCACGAGCTGACTCCGGGGGCGCGGGTCGACGGCCACGTCTCGCTCGACGGCGAGGACATCTACGGCAGGGGTGTCGACCCGGTCGAAGTGCGGCGCCTGATCGGGATGGTCTTCCAGCAGCCGAACCCGTTCCCGACGATGTCGATCTACGACAATGTCGCCGCCGGGCTCAACCTCAACTCGCGGCGGGTCTCGCAGTCCCAGAAGGACTCGGTGGTCGAGCGGTCGCTGCACGGAGCGCACCTCTGGGAAGAGGTCAAGGACCGGCTGCAGAAGCCCGGTTCCAGCCTCTCCGGCGGCCAGCAGCAGCGGCTCTGCATCGCCCGCGCGATCGCGGTCGAGCCGGAGGTGCTGCTGATGGACGAGCCCTGCTCGGCCCTGGACCCGCTGGCGACGCTGGCGATCGAGGACCTGATCGCCGAGTTGAAGAACCGTTACACGATCGTGATCGTCACTCACAACATGCAGCAGGCGGCGCGGGCCAGCGACGTCACCGCCTTCTTCAACCTCGACGCGACCAGGCCGGGCCACCTGGTCGAGGTCGGCGCGACCAACGAGATCTTCACCAACCCCTCCCAGCAGCAGACCGAGGACTACGTCAGCGGCCGGTTCGGCTGAGAGCGGAGACGAGACGATGCCGGAAATAGCCCGCGCCGGATACCTCGAGGAACTGGCGACGCTGGAGGCGAGCGCCCTCGGCGGCCTCGACCTGGTCAACATCGCCCTCGGCCGCACGATGGAAGCGGTCGAGCACCACGACGTCGAGCTGGCGCAGGTGGTGATCGCCGACGACGACCGGATCGACGGCCGCTACCTGGAGGTCCACCAGGGGCTGATCACCCTGCTGGCGACGCAGTCGCCGGTGGCCACCGACCTGCGGCTGATCTCGGCCCTGCTGCACGTGCTGAAGAGCATCGAGCGGATGGGCGACCAGTGCGTCAACGTCTGCAAGGTGATCCCGCTGACCGGCAACCACGCGCCGGTCGACCCGCGGATGGTCGAGCTGATCCTGAAGATGGGCGCCCACACCAGGACCCTGATCGTGCAGGCGAAGCGGGCCTTCGAAGAGCGCGACGTGGAGATGGCGCGGGACCTCGTCCGCCGCGACGACAGCGTCGACCAGCTCAACCGCGAGTGCTTCCACCTGGCGCTGGAGATCGGCGACGACGTCGACCGGCGCGAGTGGGGGATGACGATGCTGCTGGCGGCGCGGGCGATCGAGCGGATTGGGGACAATGCTGTTGACATTGGTGAGCAGGTTGCCTTCGTCGTCACCGGGCTGTTCCGCGAGTTCGAGGACGCGTCGCATCCGGGCTAGTCGAACTTCAGGGCGGCTGGGCACCCGGTAGTCCCCTGCGCTGGATGCTCGGGGACTACCGGGTGAACTCGGGCCGCGCTTGGGTTCGGGGTTCAGATCCGATGTGCCTGGGAAGATGCGGGGTACCTGTGACCCTTTGCGCCGCGATAGATATCGGTTCCAACACCACGCGACTGCTGGTCGCGGAGCCTGTGGATGGGCAGTTGAAGAAGGTGATGGAGCAGCGGGCCTATACGCGGATTGGGAAGGCCGTTGATGGGAAGGGTCGGATCTCGGCGGAGAAAACCGAGGAAGTGGGGGAGGTCGTCGCCACTCAGGTCCGGTTGGCGCAGGAGCTCGGGGCTGAGGAGATCCGAGCCGTCGCCACCGCCGCGGTGCGCGATGCGCGCAACTGCGAGGAGGTCGCGGAGGCGGTCGGCGCCGTGGCAGAGGTCCTGATCGAGGTCCTGCCCGAGGAGGAGGAGGGGCGGCTTTCCTTCCTTGGCGCCACCAAGACGCTGGGGCACCCCGCCGAAGGTCTGATCGGTGTCGTCGACATCGGCGGCGGCTCGACCGAGGTGATCCTCGGCACCGTCACCGACGGCGTCCAGAGCGTCCGGTCCTGGCCGGTCGGCTCCGGCAACCTGGCGGACGAGCTGCTCTCCTCTGACCCGCCCTCGGCGGCGGAAATCCGCCGCACCCGCGACCGCATCGAGGACATCTTCGACGGGGTCGAGATCGAGCGCCCGGCCCAGGCCGTCGCCGTCGGCGGCTCCGCCACCTCGCTGCGCCGCCTGGTCGGCGCCGTGCTCGAGTACGAGACCCTGGAGCGCGGCATCCGCGTCCTCTGCGGCGACCCCGCGGCCGACGTCGGCCGCCGCTTCGAGCTCGACCCGACCCGAGTCCGCATCCTTCCCACCGGAGTGCTCTTGCTCGAGAAGCTCTCCGACCTCCTCGGCCAGCCGCTGCAGATCGGCAAGGGCGGCCTCCGCGAGGGGGTCATCCTCGACCTCCTCAACGGCAGCATCAACGGCTCCCCTGAGCGCGTCGCGGCCTAGCCGTAGTCTTCGATCAAGGCGCGCTTGCGCCGTTCGCGGCCGCGTGCACGCTCTTCCGCTCGCCTCTCGATTTCGGCATACGTGTCGAGTAATTCTTGAGCTTTGACGGGTCTCAGGCGCACGACCTGAGGGCTCTGTCGAAATCAAGGACGTCCGACGCTTCGCAGAGCCGCCGTGCCTGATCTCGCTGTTCCTCTTCGTTCATTGCTACGACCATATCCTTCGTCATGTTTTGTCTCCGGAGCTTGTCTTCAGAAGATCGATCTCGATCTGTGCGTCAGATAGGCCAGCATCGAGTGCGGCCATACCTTGTTCCAACTTTTCAATCGTCGCTTCGTCTCGCTCGACCGTTTGATCGGCTTCTCCGGCGGTGGAGCGCTGCCTGCTCCAGGGCAATGGCTGGTAGATCCTCCGGAACCGGAAGTGCGGCACAGGCTGCTAGCGCAACGCAGAGCGCGGTGCCGATGAGAACTCGCACGAGATTGTGGAGCGTTGACATGTGAAGTGAAGCTTCCGCTGCGGCGACTTTCTCCCCAGAGGCGGCCTCGTTACGACCAGAAAAGACGCAACCTCGGGCAAAGTCCCCCCAGTACGATGGGGCCATCGACGATCCCGCTCTCTACTTCAACCGCGAGCTCTCCTGGCTCGACTTCAACCAGCGGGTGCTCGAACTGGCCGAGGACACCGAGGTGCCGCTGCTGGAGCGGCTCCGCTTCTGCGGGATCTACGCCAACAACCTCGACGAGTTCTTCATGGTCCGGGTCGCCGGCCTCTTCGATCAGCTCGACGCCGGGATCGAAGCCCGCGGCCCCGACGGCCTGACGCCGAAGGAGCAGATCGACGCGATCCAGCGGCGGGTGCTGGAGCTCGACGACCGCCTCTGCGAGTGCTTCTCGGGCAACTTGCTGCCGGCCCTGGAGGACCACCAGATCCGCATCGTCACCCTGGAGACCGCCAGCGACGCCGAGCGGCGGGAGATCGACGAGCGCTTCGAGCAGCAGGTCTTCCCGACGCTGACGCCGCTGGTGATCGGCCTTGGTCGGCCCTTTCCCTACATCTCCAACCTCTCGCTCAGCCTCGGTGTCCTGCTCCGCGACTCCGAGAGTGGCAACGAGATCATCGCCCGGGTCAAGGTCCCGAAGGAGCTGCTCGGCCGCTTCCTGCCGCTGGGCGAGGACGGCCAGACCTTCGTCCCGCTGGAGGACGTGATCGCCGCCAACCTCGACGCCCTCTTTCCGGGGATCGACGTCATCGACCACGGCTACTTCCGCGTCACCCGCGACGCCGACTTCACCGTCTCCGACGAGGCCGACGACCTCCTGCAGGCGGTCCAGGACGAGCTCCGCCGCCGCCGCTTCGGCGAGGTGGTGCGGCTGGAGGTGGCATCCGGGATGAACCCGAAGCTGCGCGCCCAGCTGGTCGAGGCGCTGCGCCTCGAAGACCGCGAGGTCTACGACATCGAGGGGCTGATCGATCTCGCCGACCTCGCGACGATCGCCGACGTTCCCGGGCACGCCGAGCTGCGCTGGCCGCCCTGGACGCCGGTCACCCAGCCGCGCCTGCAGGGCGAGAACGACGACCCGGTCGACATGTTCGCCGAGATCCGCCAGCGCGACCTGCTCGTCCACCATCCCTACGACTCCTTCGCCCACTCGGTCGAGCGCTTCGTCACCCAGGCCGTCGCCGACCCCGACGTGCTGGCGATCAAGCAGACCGTGTACCGGACCAGCGACGACTCGCCGCTGGTGCCGTCGCTGATCCGCGCCTCCGAACGTGGCAAGCAGGCGGTCTGCATGGTCGAGCTGAAAGCGCGCTTCGACGAGGAGGCCAACATCCACTGGGCGAAGAGCCTGGAGGAGGCGGGAGTCCACGTCGTCTACGGGATTCCCGGGCTGAAGACGCACGTCAAGGCGATCGTCGTCGCCCGCCGCGAGGGCGAGCAGGTGCGCGAGTACGTCCACATCGGCACCGGCAACTACAACCCGAAGACGGCGCGCCTCTACACCGACTTCGGCCTCTTCACCGCCGACCCCGACATCGGCGCCGACGTCGCCGAGATGTTCAACTTCCTCACCGGCTATGGCCGCCCGGCGGAGTACCGCAGCGTGCTGGTCTCGCCGACGACGATGCGCGACGAGATCGTCGCGGAGATCGAGCGCACCGCCGCCGCCCACGCGGCCGGCGAAGAGGCGCGGATCGCCCTGAAGATGAACTCGCTGGTCGACACCCGCTGCATCCAGGCGCTGTACGAAGCCTCGCGGGCGGGGGTGCGGATCGACCTCAACGTGCGCGGGATCTGCTGCCTGCGGCCGGGGGTGGAGGGGGTCTCCGAGAACATCCACGTCTCCTCGATCGTCGGCCGCTTCCTCGAGCACTCGCGCGTCTACGTCTTCCGCCGCGGCGAGGAGACCCGGGTGCTGATGGGGTCCGCCGACCTGATGCCGCGCAACCTCGACAGCCGGGTCGAGCTGGTCGCCCCGGTAGAAGACGCGGCGCTGAAGGCGGAGCTGATGGACGTGCTCGAGCGCTGCTTCGCCGACAACGCCAACACCTGGGAGCTCGCCGCCGACGGCACCTGGACGCGGTTGGAGCCCGACGGCGAAATCCGCAACGTGCAGGAGGAGCTGATGGCACGACATTCCGCACGTGCCGCAGAGCACCTCGCCGGTCCCCCCACGGCGGAAGCGCAGGCCTTGACGCGTCACTAGGATGCGCGGCAGTGGCGCGCTTCTCGCTCCTTCCTCGCGACCGGACCTTCTTCGACCTCTTCATCGAGGCCGGCCAGAACTCCGTACGAGCGGCCAAGCTGCTCGACGAGATGATGAACACCTGGCCCGAGAGCGAAAATCTCTCGCGGGAGATTCTCCTGGCCGAGCAGGAGGGCGATCGGATCACCCACGACATCGTCAAACGGCTCAACTCGACCTTCGTCACCCCGATCGACCGCGAGGACATCTACAACCTGGCGACGCAGATGGACGACATCGTCGACTACGCCGAGGAGGCCGCCGACTTCCTCGGCCTCTACAAGATCGAGGCGCCGATGGCCCAGGCGCAGGCGCTGACCAAGGTCCTCGTCGCCTCCTGCGAACAGCTGGCGATGGGGCTGGAGAACCTGCCCTCGTTCAAGGACCTCGACAAGTATTGGATCGAGATCCACCGGCTCGAGAACGACGGTGACCGGATCTCCCGCGACGCCGTCGCCTCGCTCTTCTCCAACGGGATCGACCCGATGGTCGTGATCCGCTGGAAGGACATGTTCGCGGTGCTCGAGGAGGCGATCGACGCGACCGAGACGGCGGCGCAGATCCTCGAGGGCATCGTCATCAAGAACTCGTGACGGCCTCTGACGTCGCCATGCTGCGTCCTCGGTCGCTCGCGTGCGGAGCACGCTTCGCTCCCTGCGTCCTTGCCTGGCAACGTCAGAGCCTCGTCACGAGAATCGCGTAGTGAATTCAGACATCATTCTTATCCTCGTCATCGCCACGGCGCTGGCTTTCGACTTCACCAACGGCTTCCACGACACCGCCAACGTCGTCGCTACCTCGATCTCGACCGGGGCGGCGCGGCCGCAGGTGGCGATCGGGTTCGCCTCGCTGCTGAACTTCGTCGGCGCCTTCATCTCGATCAGCGTCGCCGCGACCGTCGCCAAAGACGTCGTCGACGCGGAAGTGATCACCCCGACCATCGTCTTCGCCGGTCTGATCGGGGCGATCGCCTGGAACCTCGTCACCTGGTACTTCGGGCTCCCCTCGAGCTCCTCGCACGCGCTGATCGGCGGCGTCGTCGGCTCGGCGGTGGCGGCCGTCGGCTTCGACGCGGTGATCGCTGAAGGGGTGGTCGGCAAGGTCCTGATCCCGGCCGTCGTCGCCCCGATCCTCGCCTTCCTCGTCGCCGGGATCGCGATCGGGATCTCGTACCGGGTGGTGGGGAAGCAGCGTCCCGGGATCGTCAGCCGCGGTTATCGCTACGGACAGATCGTCTCCGGCGGGCTGCTGGCGCTGGCGCACGGGACCAACGACGCGCAGAAGACGATGGGGATCATCACCCTCGCCCTGATCGCCAACGGCACCCTCGGCGCCGAATCCGACCCGCCGTTCTGGGTGATCGCCTCTTCGGCGACGGCGATCGCCCTCGGGACCTACAGCGGCGGCTGGCGGATCATCAAGACCACCGGCACCCGGATCATCAAGATGGACGCCGCCCAGGGATTCTCGGCCCAGGGGGCGGGCGCGGCGGTGATCCTCGCCTCGACCCACTTCGGCTTCCCGCTTTCGACCACGCACGTGATCAACGGCGGCGTGATGGGCTCGGGGGCGGCCAAACGGCTCTCCGCGGTGCGCTGGGGCGTCGCCGGGAACATCATGGTCGCCTGGCTCCTGACGCTGCCAGCGGCGGCGGCGATCGGGGCGCTCACCTACGGGGTCACGCGGATCTTCGGGACCGGGGCGCTGGGCCCGATGCTCGTCACCCTGATGGCGCTCTCGCTTGTCGTCACCGCCTTCGCGCGCCGGGCGAAAGGGGGCGCGCCGGTGGAGGCGACGGGCACGTGATCGCGACCATCGTCCACACCGACGAACTGCTGCAGACGATCGCCGCCTCGCTGATCGCCGGGATCGGCGTCACCTTCCTCTTCTCGGTCGGGATCTGGGGCGCCGGTCAGTTCACCGAGCTGGGTCGCAACGAACGGCCGCTGGCTGCGACCGCGGCGGCGGTGGTCGGCGTGCTGGCGCTTCTCTGCGTCGCCGGCGCGGTGATCACCGGCATCGTCGTGATGACGCATAAGTAGGTCTTCGGGAGGGCCGAGGGGAGGGGTCCGGCGGACAAAAGCGGGGAGTGTCCGGCGGACCCCTCCCCTCGGCCCTCATCTTCGGTCCTGCTGATTTAGCTGAGGGAGTTCGCGTCCATCCAGACCCTCCAAATGGCCGCTGCGGCGACGGCTAGGAGGAGGATCCAGAGGAGGGTGCCGCCGCCGGTGTTGAACATCTTGTCGCTGCCGGCGATCAGCAGGACGATCAGGCCGATCGCTCCGTAGAGGGTGGCCCGGCGCCGGTCGGTGAGGGTCGCCAGGGTCAACTGGTTCTGGCGGCTGAAGGTGTAGAGCATCCAGGCGAGGCCGGCGAGCAGGCCCATCGTCAGCGCGGTCAGGAGCGCTTCGGCGAAGTTGTCGCCGCTGGGCAGGAAGGCGACGATCAGCGCCAGCAGCATGATGATTCCGACGTTGCGGGCGGCTCGCATCGCTCCAGTTTACGAAGGCGCGCGCGGTGCGAGGCGAAGATTTTGCGATCTGCGCACCACGCGCGCGGTTTCGCCCGGCACGGTTGACCCATGTCGCCGGGAGCCGGGAAAGCAGCGCACGGGGAGGAGGGGACCGCTTCGGTCGAGCTGGTCGCGGCGGTCCCTTTCCTGCTGCTGGCGCTCCTGGCGGCGGCGCAGATCGCGCTCGCCGGGCAGGCTCTTTGGTCGGCGAGCGTGGCCGCGCGGGCGGGAGCGCGGGCGGAGCTGATCGGCGGGGAAGCCTCCGCCGTCGCCCGCTCGGCGCTGCCGCCCTCGATGCGTGAGGGCGCGAGGATCGAGGCGGACGGGGACGTCGCGGTTCGGGTCGAGGTGCCGCGCCTGATCCCGGCGCTGCCGGAGTTGCGGGTAGGGGCGCGGAGCGGGTTGGAGCCCGGCGGTGGCTGAGCGGGGCCAGGCGACGGTCGAGCTGGTCGCGGCGCTGCCGGCGCTGCTGCTGGCCGCGCTGGTCGCTCTGCAACTGCTGGCAGCGGGGTACGCGCTGACGCTCGCCGACGGCGCCGCCGAGGCGGGGGCGCTGGCTCTCGCCTCGGGCGAGCCGGCTGCCGAAGCGGCCCGCGCCGCGCTCCCCGGCTGGGCGGCGGACGACGTCGCGGTGGCGGTCGAAGGCGACCGGGTCTCGGTCCGCCTGCGGCCGCCGTCGCCGATCAGGGCCCTGGCCGAGCGGCTCGCCGTCAGCAGCAGCGCCGCCGCGAGGCCGGCGAGATGACCGCCTTCGTCAATCCGCTGCGGCGGACCGCGACGATCCTGGTGACCGCCGTCGGTGAGGCGGAGGGCTCGCGCGGAGCGGCAGCCGCCCTCGCCTGCACGGGAGCCGGGCCCGACGTGGCGACGCTGCTCGTCGACGTCGGCGGCAGGCCACCGCGCCCGACCCTGATCGCCTCCGCGGCGGCGCGGCGGCTGGAGGAACGACTGAGTGCTCATCTCCCAGATGCCCGGCTCGCCGCGCGGGGTCAGGTTTGCCATCTCGCGGTTGGCGCCGACTCGGAGGGACTGGAAACTGCCGCCGCGGCCGCCCCAGTCGTCCGGGAGTCCTATGCGGTCGTCCATCTCCCGCCCGAGCTTCTGCAAGAGGCGCTCCGACATCCCAGTCTGCGCCCTTCCTCGGTCCTGCTGCGGGCGGAGCTGCGCGGCGACCGCGCGCTGGTGGCGCTGGCGGTGCGGGATCTGCTTCAGCGCGGCCTCGTCGCCAGGGTCCTCAAGCGCCGGCTGACCTGGGTTGCCGAGCGACGGGCGCTGTTCGGCGCCCTTTCGGCGGGTTCTCCTGGGGGCCTGCCCGAGAAAATGGTCCGCCGCCTGGTCGAGGCAGCGCCGTGAAGGCGCGCGAGGAGTCCGGGCAGGCGCTGATCCTTGCGCTCGGCGGCTCGCTGGTGCTGCTCGCCACCGCCCTCGCCCTGGTCGCGATCGCCGGCGCGGTGACCGGCAAAGGCCGGGCGCAGCGGGCAGCAGACCTGGTTGCGATTTCGGCGGTCCGCTCGATGCGCGACGACCTCTCGCAGCTGCTGGCGCCGCCCCGGCTGGGTGACGGACGGCCAAACCCTGAGCATCTCGGCAAGCGGGGCTACCTGGCGCGGGCGCGGCTCGCCGCACTGGAGGCGGCGCGGGCGAACGACGTCGACCCGGAGCGCGTCCGCGTCCGCTTCCCCGACGCCGGCACCTTCGCGCCGGTGCGGGCGAAGTCGACGATCGTCGCGGCGCTGAAGGGGGGCGAAGGGCACCGCGTCGTTGCCTCAGCGGTCGCCGAAGCCGCCGCGCCATTGGGCGCGACGGCGGCTGCGGCGACCGGGATGGCCAGCGGCGGCGGCTACAGCGGGCCGCTGGTAATGCGGGATGGCGAGGGAATGCGGCCCGACGTTGGCGCCGCCTATGACCAGATGGCCGCCGCAGCGCGGCAGGACGGAGTCGTCCTGCTCGTCGTCTCCGGCTTCCGCTCGGATGCTGAGCAGGCGGAACTGTTCGCCGCCCATCCCGATCCCACCTGGGTCGCCCCGCCGGGGCAGTCCCTCCATCGCTGCGCCACCGAGCTCGATCTCGGCCCGTCGTCCGCCTACGGCTGGCTCGCCGCTAACGCCGGCCGCTTCGGCTTCGTGCAGAGGTACAGCTGGGAGGCCTGGCATTACGGCTTCGCGAGCGGTCCGGCGCCTTGCTCGCCCGCCGGGGAAGCGGTCGCGACGGGTGGTGGGGGAGAGGGCGCCGCGGCGCTCGACTCGACCGACCTCCCCGCGTTCGTGCCGCCGCAGTACCGCGACCCGATCCTCCGCTCAGCCGCTCGTTGGCACGTTCCGCCGGCGCTGATGGCCGGTCAACTGATGGCCGAGTCGGGCTTCGATCCGAGCGCGGGTTCCCCCGCCGGGGCACAGGGCATTGCGCAATTCATGCCCTCGACCGCGGCCGCCTACGGTCTCGCCGACCCCTACGACCCGGTCGCCGCGATCGAGGCCGAGGCGCATCTGATGGCGGACCTGCTGCGCCAGTTCGGCTCGCCCGAGCTCGCCCTCGCCGCCTACAACGCCGGCCCCGCCCCGGTCGAAGCCTGCCACTGCATCCCGCCCTACCCCGAGACCCAGGCCTACGTCACCCGCATCCTCGCCCTGATCGGCGGAGCGGGCGCGATCGCGATGCCGAGCTTCGAAGTGCGGCTTGTGGAATAGCGAATAGATGCCTGTATCACGGGTGATACATTGGAGAAATGAGCAACGTGAGCATCAGAGAACTAAGGAATCAAGGCGGCGAGATCGTGGATCGCGCCGCCAACGGAGAGCGAATCACCGTCACCCGTGGCGGTAAGCCGGTTGCCGAACTCAGTCCCCTGCATCCCGAGCCGACTGCCGACGTCATCCTCGCGAGCTTTCGAGGGCTCCCACCGATCGACTATGAGGCCTTCCGGGCCGACCTCGACGAGGTGATGGGGGCGCTGCTCTTCGATGATTGAGCCGCCAAGTGCTCACCTGCGTGGAATCCTCGATACGTCGGTGCTCATCCTCATCGATCGGATTTCGAGTGCCGAGCTCTTGCCGCGGGTGCCGCTGATCACCGCTGTCACTCTGGCAGAGCTCAGCGTCGGGCCTCTGGTCGCGGGGAGCGACGTCGAGCGTGCGCGCCGGGTCGCCCACCTGCAGCGAGTGGAGGCGACCTTCAGCCCGCTGCCTTTCGACGTCGATGCAGCGAGGGCTTTTGGCGGCGTCGCCGCCTCTCTGCGACAGGCGGGCCGCAAGGTCGCATCGCGCCGTAAGGACGCGATGATCGCCGCGATCGCTTTGGCGAAGGACCTGCCGGTCTACACCTGCGACGGGCGGGACTTCGAGGGGATTGATGGACTCGAGGTGGTGCCAATCCCGGTTCCGTCCTGAATCTCACTCCGTGGTAGTCCCCGGCACCATAAGTAAGTATTTCTTTTAAGTACCGAATTATTTCTCCAATCGTCAGCGGATCCTGCTGTTAGCCTGCCGCCCCGCTTACGTGCGACCCAGTTCGTCGCTACCCCTCAGTCGAAAGGACCCGTTACATGAAGCAACTCGGCAACGCGCTTTCCTACTCCAACGTCGTCGCGACGCTCGCTCTGTTTCTCGCCCTGGGAGGAGGCGTCGTCTATGCGGCCTCCACCCTCGGGAAGAACTCGGTGAAGAGCAAGAACATCGCGGCGAACGCGGTCAAGGCCAGGAACCTCGCGAAGAGCGCAGTGAAGACCAAGAGCCTCGCGGCCAACTCGGTGACCACCGCCAAGATCAAGAAGGACGCGATCACCTCGGGCAAGGTGAAGAAAAGTTCGCTGGGACGCTCCGATCTGGCCGCCGGGACGCTTGCCGGTCTCCAGGTCGCGGAAGTAACGGCGGCAGCGGTGCCAGGTCTGAACGTGAGACAGCCCGGGGGCACCCCGATTCCCCTGACCGGAACCCCCACCTTCACCCCGGTGGCCGGAAAATCGTATGAGCTCCTGGTCGAACTGAAAGGCAACCCGCTGGACGCCGATGGCTCAGGGGAAGGCTTCTGCAGCGCCTTTGTCGACTTGCTCGTCAATGGGGCGCCGGTAAATGGCGCAGGGATTTCGCAGGACGCCTCCGGCGCCCCGCCGTTCAACAACGAACCGATCGGGACGAGCTCTGCTGCGGTTGCGCTCCAGGCCGCGGGACAGCCGCAGACCCTGACGGCACTCGCATTCGGCAACGACGGTTGCAGCAGCGCCACCGCCGCGTCTCTGCGCGCGGTCGTGATCGAACTGGGCTGACGAGAGGTAGTCGCCCACCGAAGGCACCCTGCGGAAGCGCGGGGTGCCTTCTCCCCCCATTGCGCCTGGCAGGATGTCGCCGTCATGCCGAAGCCGACTCTCCTCGTCCAGCTCAGCGACCTCCACATCGGCGGCAACGAGGGCGGGTTGAACCCGATCCCTCGCCTGGAGGCGGTGATCGATGCGGTGCGCTCGCTGCCGAACCGGCCCGACGCGGCGCTGATCTCCGGTGACCTGACTGACGACGGCGCCGCGGAGGGATACGAAGTCGCGCGGGAGATGCTCGCTCGGCTTGAAATTCCGCTCCACGTCCTCCCCGGTAACCACGACGACCGCGGTCGGCTGCGGAAGGCGTTCGAGCTGCCGGGAGCGGGGGACGAGCCGGTCAACTACTCGACCTGGGTGGGAGATCTGCGGCTCGTCGCCCTCGACTCGATCGTCCCCGGCCACGACCCTGGCGACTTCCCGCCTGAGCAGTTGCGCTGGCTCGACGAGGAGCTCGCGGCCGAGCCGGAGGCGCCGACCCTGCTCGCGCTGCACCATCCGCCACTCTCCACCGGCATCGCCGAGTGGGACGCGATCAACCTCTCGACTCAGCAGCGCGAGGCGCTGGCGGAGGTCGTCGCTCGCCACGAGCGGCTGCGGGCGATCGTCGGCGGTCACCTGCACCGGGTCGCCGCCTCCGCCCTGGCCGGCCGCCCGGTCCTCGCCGCCCCCAGCACCTACTGGCAGGTGCGCCCCGACTTCGAGGAGGGCGACGAGTTCCACGTCCTCGACACCCCCGGCTTCGCGATCCACGCCCTGCGCGCCGACGAGCTCTACTCGCAGGCGGAGTCGGTGCCGTTCAGCCCGGCTGCTTGACGGCGCTCGGCGCCAGGTGCTCGTGGACCAAGCGCACGACCGCGGCGCCCTCGCCAACGGCGATCGCGCAGCGCTTGATCGAGCCGGCGCGGACGTCGCCGGCGGCGTAGACGCGGGGGACGCTCGTTTCGAGTAGTCCTTCGGCGCCGATTTCCGAGCCGGTGCGGATGAAGCCCTTCTCGTCGCGCGCCACCGCCGTGCCCAGCCACTCGGTGCAGGGGGAGGCGCCGAGGAAGAGGAAGAGGTACGAGTAGGGGAGGCGGGTCCCGTCGGTCAAGGTCACCGCCTCCAGTTCGCCGTTGTCGCCGTGCAGCTCGGCGATTTCGCTGCGGTCGCGGACCTGGACGCCGTAGCGGTCGAGCTCGTCGAGCAGGTAGTTGGACATCGTCTCGGCGAGGTCGGCACGCCGGTGCAAAAGGGTGACGAGGGCGCCGCCGCGGGCGAGCCAGACGGCCGCCTGGGCGGCGGAGTTGCCACCGCCGACGACGCCGACCCGCTGACCGCCGCAGATCTGCGCCTCGGGCGGACCGGCGGCGTAGAAGACGCTCAGCCCCTCGTAGTCGACGAGGTTCGCGACCGGGAGTTTCCGGTATTCGGCGCCGGTGGCGATGACGACTGCGCGGGCGGCGATCTCGTTGCCCTCCTCGAGGCGGACGAGGTGGTGCCCGTCGCCGGGTTCCAGCGCCTGGGCCCGGTAGGGAGTCGCGGTGCGGGCATTGAACTTACGCGCCTGGGTGACGGCGCGGCTGGTCAGCTCGCTGCCGGTGATCCCTGCCGGGAAGCCGAGGTAGTTCTCGATCCGCCGCGAGGTCCCGGCCTGGCCACCCAGCACAGTGCTCTCGATCACCAGCGTCTCCAGTCCCTCGGAGGCGCCGTAGACGGCGGCGCCGAGGCCGGCGGGGCCGCCGCCGATCACCAGCAGGTCGACCTCCTCGCGGGTCCCCAGCTCCAGGCCGATCCCCAGGGCGCGCGAGAGCTCGCCGTCGCTCGGCGCCCGCAGCTCGACTCCACCGGGCAGCCGTACCAGCGGGATCTCAGTCGGCTCCAGCCCGTCGAGTGCGCTCCGGGCCTCCTCGCTATCGGCCGGGTCCGACCAGGTGAACGGCAGCCGCTGGCGTTTGGCGAAGTCGACCAGCTGCCTGGTCGGCGCCGAGTCCCGCGAGCCGACGATCTCGACCCCGACGCCCTGCCGCTGCTGCAGCAGTTCGCGTCGCTGGACGAAGGCGGAGAGGAGGATGTCGGAGAGCGGCGCGTCCTCGAGCAGCAGCTTGCGCAGCTCTTCGCGCTCGACGGCCACGTAGCGCATCGGCTCCGTCGCCACGGCGGTGAGGAAGACCGTCTGCCCGGAGAGGAGGTTCATCTCGCCGAGGAAGCCGGAGGCGCCGTGGCGGACGATCTCGTTTCCGCCGGAGTCAAGGACCGCGGCCTCGCCCTCGAGGATGGCGATGAACGGGTAGGCCTCGTCGCCGATCTCGAACAGCTTGTCCCCGACCGCCGCGGTCCGCTCCTCGCCGTGCTCGGCCAGCATCGCCAGCTGGGTGCTGGAGAGAACGCGACTCACCGGACCGGCCACGCGTCAAGGCTACCCATCCGAGGTAGGTTGACCTCACGTCAGCGACCGAAAGGACCCGATGCGCAACCCCTTCACCCACAAGAAGCTGGAAGAGGTCAAGAACTCAGCCGAGGATTTTGGCCACGGTGACGCGATGGAGGCCCGCTTCGCCAAGGGAGACCTCGAGACCGAGGACACCGGGTTCAGCTTCCACCGGCTGAAGCCCGGCAAGCGTCAGCCGTTCGGCCACAAGCACGAGGACGCCGAGGAGGTCTATGTGATCGTCCGTGGCAAGGGCCTGTTCAAACTCGACGACGAGATCATCGAGGTCGAGACCATGGACGCGATCCGCGTCTCGCCGGAGGTCACCCGTGCCTTCGAGGCCGGCGACGAGGGCCTCGAGGTGATCGTCTTCGGCCCGCGCCGCGACGGCGACGGCTCGCTCGATCCCGAGTTCTGGACCGACTGAACGCCGAGACCGCAAAAACCCTCCCTGAAGGAGGGTTTTTGCGGTCTCGCGGATAGACTGCCCGCCTGATGCCAGCAGCCCAGGTACAGGGAGTCGAGGGGATGAAGGCGCTGGTCGGCCAGGAGGTCGGGCCGAGCGAGTGGCGCACGATCACTCAAGCCGACATCGACGCCTTCGCCGAGCTCTCCGGCGACCACCAGTGGATCCACGTAGACCCCGACCGAGCGAAAAATGAGAGCCCTTATGGCACCACCATCGCTCACGGCAACCTCACCCTCGCGACCGTCGACGGCTTCCGCACCGAGCTGATCTCCTCCACCGGCTTCGCCCTCGGGGTCAACTACGGCTGGAACAAGATCCGCTTTCCCGCTCCGGTCCCGGTCGATTCCAAGATCCGCGCCAAAGCCGAGGTCGTCTCCATCGAGGAGAAGGGCAGCGGCTGGTACGAGGTAATCACCCGCTTCACCATCGAGGTCGACGGCGGCGAGAAGCCCTGCTTCGTCGGCGACTCGGTGACGCGCGTGATGGCTTCAGCCGACTGACGGCAACCGCTCGAGCGCCTCTACGGTGTGGGCGCAGGCGCGTGCCGCCTCCGTGCCCTTGGTTTCGAGGTGGTCGAAGAAGAAGCCGCGGTGGGTCTCGTGCTCGTGGAAGTGATGCGGGGTGAGGACCGCTGAGATGACCGGCACGCCGGTCTCCAGCTGAACCCGCATCAGGCCGCCGATCACCGCTTCGGCGACGAACTCGTGGCGGTAGATGCCGCCGTCGACGACCAGACCGGCGGCGACGATCGCGTCATAGGTGCCGGTTTCGGCCAGCCGGCGTGCGTGGAGGGGGATCTCGAAGGCTCCCGTCACCTCAAAGAAGTCGATGCTCTCCACGCTCGTGCCCAGCTCGGCGATCTCGCTGGTGAACCCCTTCTTGATCTGATCGACGAGGTCCTTGTGCCAGCTCGACTGCACGAAGGCGATGCGCTTAGCCCGCCCGTTCATCTGGTTCTCCTTCGGGTCGCGATCCATGCGTCAGCGGTGGGACTTTTGGTCGCCATAGCGTTCAAAAGTCCCACCGCTGCCTTCGACGCCCGCTACTTGACGGTCAGCGTGCCTTCCATGCCCGCCTGCCGGTGGCCCGGGACGGAGCAGAAGAAGGTGTATTCGCCTGACTTCAGGTCGACCGTGGCGGATTCGTTGCCTTCGGCGAGGACTTCAGTGCCACCGACCTCTTCGCCGCCAGAGCTTTCGATCCGCACGTCGTGCGGGACGGCGGAGCTGTTCGTGAAGTTGACGGTCACCTTCCCGGCCTTAGCGGTGGCCGAGTCGGAGGTGAAGGCGAGTTGCCCGCTCGGGTCGGCTTCGATGTCCAGGGCGGCGGCGGAGCCTCCCGTGCCCCCTTCGGCTTCTTTTTCGCCTTCGGCTTCCTGGGTGGTTTCGGGCGCCGTGGCAGTGTCGCTGGTGGTGTCGTCGCCACCGCCGCAGGCGCCGAGCGCCAGCGCGGCGAGGAGCAGGGCGAACAGGGGAGCAAGCTTCTTCATTTGGGCCTCCGAGCGGTAGCTGTAGATGCGCCCATAGTAGAAGAAGGGACACGGGGGTTGATCCCCGTGCCCCGCCCACTCAATCCAGATGCAATATCTTTATGTGCAGGTAAGCGTCCGTGCTACTCCGTCGGTGTACGTAATTGTGAATGAACTTTCGAACGATACTGTCGTGTGCATACCGCCGGCGTTCGTTTCCAGGTCGTAGCTGACACCTGTAACTTTGGTGTGTTGCTGATGACCACTGGTTGCCGAGTGTTTGAAAACCCAACCAGAGGTTTTGCTTGAGCCGCCGCAGGCCGGATGCGAAATTGTTCCCACGAGGCCATTGCCGAAGAATTTCGTGGTTACACCGAAGCAACTCATTTCCATGTCCAGGCGTTTCCCCGGTGTGACTTCAGTGGGGCCAAGCGGTGTCAGGAGTACTCCCGCTGCATTGATAGTTTCAATTGTTACCAAATGAAATTCGCCCGCTGTTTTGACTGTGCCGCTCGGTTGCCCAGTAGACGTACATGACAAACCGAACGTGCTGTCTTTGCATCCGTGATATAGAAGCGTAAAGGTCCCTGTTGTGGTGGTAGTAAATTGTCCGCTGCCATCAATGGAGGTGCAGCTGATTTTGAGACCGCTTGTCGTCCTCCAGTCGAAGGCACCCCCACTGATGGTGAAGGCACCCGTCGAGCTGACGTGCAAGAAGTTTGCTGATGCGGCAGTAGGTAGCGCGAACAGTGCCGTGCAGACAGCAGTGAGCGCAAGTAGTGTTACTTTCTTGCTCATGAATCCCTTTCTTCCGTCGCCTGCGAAAGAGGTGCTAGCCAAGTTCCGCAGGGGATCTGAGTGGCGGGCCGGCGGCGTTTGTTATCCAACCCGCTTTGTACTGTCAGCAATAACTCAGTAAAACGGAATAGTCAAGATACTTATATGTAGTTGTCCGCGCAAGATTGCGCGGGTTATGCCGCCAGCAGTTTCAGCGGCCGTGAAACTCCGGCGTGCCGCCGCTGAAGAAGGTCTCGACCCCATTGCGGAGGTCCTCGGTCGCCATCGAGTCGGCGATCCCGTGTCGCTCCAGCTGCAGGTGGTCGTTGATCGAGTTCTCGATGCTGACCCCGCAGAGCAGCTTCGCCATCCGCACGTAGTGCGGCGCCTTCTTCGCCAGCTCGCCGATCAGCTCCTGGGCGCACGGCATCAGCTCGTCGGGCTCGACCACTTCGCGCACCAGGCCCAGCTCCTTCGCTGCGTCGGCGCTCAGGTTCGGGTCCTCGAGCAGGAGTTCCAGCGCCTTGCTCGGCCCGACGACGCGGGGCAGGAAGTAGGTCATGCCGCCGTCGGGAGAGGCGCCGATCCGCCCGTAGGCGGGGGCGAAGAAGGCCGCGCTGGAGCTGATCCGCATGTCGCAGGCGAGCGCCAGCGAGAACCCGGCCCCGGCCGCCGGCCCGTTGATCGCGGCGACCACCGGGTAGGGGATCCGCCGCAGGTCGATGATCGCCTGGTGCAGCGCCTCGGCGCCGCGGCGCACGTCGGAGGGGAGGTCGATCTCGTCGGACTCGACCCCTTTGCGGAACCAGGTGACGTCGCCGCCGGCGCAGAAGGCCTTGCCGGCCCCGGTCACGATCAGTCCCCGCAGCGGCGCCTGGTCCGCGAGCCAGCCGAAGGCGACGATCATCTCGCCGATCATCTCCGGGCTCATCGCGTTGAAGGCGTCCGGCCGGTCGAGGGTGAGGGTGCCGATCTCCCCGTCGATCTCGATCCTGATCGTGTTCAGCTGCGGCGGGGTGACGGTCTCGCTGGTCATGCTCTCCCTCTGGACGTTCGGGTTTGGCCGGGTGGCCAGCAGCCTACCCTTAGTCCGATGACTCGAGGCAAGGACAACGGCGCCCTCTCGCGGGCGGAGCGGATCGCGCAGCAGCGCAAATCGCTGCCCGACCAGCCCGGCGTCTATCTCTTCTACGACCGCGACGGGGAGTTGCTCTACGTCGGCAAGGCGCGCTCGATCCGCAAGCGCATCGCCTCCCACTTCTCCGGCGGCAACACCCGCCTCACCTCGCGGATCGACCGCATCGAGAGCCTCGTCACCGCCAACGAGGCCGAGGCGCTGCTGACCGAGCAGAGCTTCGTCAAGCGCCACCGGCCGCGCTTCAACATCCGCCTCCGCGACGACAAGTCCTACCCCTACGTCTGCGTCAGCCTCGACGAGGACCACCCCCGTGTCTACTTCACCCGCGAGAAGCACCGCTCCGGCCGCGCCTACTTCGGTCCCTTCTCCAGCGCCAAACGGGTGCGGGAGACGCTCGACCTGCTCGGCAAGCTCTTCCAGTTCCGCACCTGCGAGGGCAGGGAGCCAGGCCGCCGCTCCGGCAGCCCCTGCCTCGACTACTACATCAAGCGCTGCGGGGCCCCCTGTGTCGACTACATCAGCCAGGAGGAGTACCGCCGCAACATCGAGGCGATCGTCGACTTCCTCTCCGGCCGCTACCGCCAGGTCGAGCGTGAGGAGGAGGAGAAAATGAAGGCGGCCGCCGAGGCGCAGGAGTTCGAGCGGGCGACGATCCACCGAGAGCGCTTGAAAGCGATCCGCTCGCTGTTCGAGCGCCAGCGGGTGGCGGGGGCGACTATGGGGACCGCGGACCTGATCGGGGTCGCGGTCGAGGGACAGGACGCCAACGCCCAGGTCTTCCAGGTCCGCGACGGGATCCTCGCCGAGCGCCAGAGCTTCTACCTCGAGAACGAGGGCGAACGCGAGCCGGCCGAGGTTGCCGAGGAGTTCATCTCCCAGTACTACGCCGCCTCGCCGGCGATGCCGCGGACGATCGTCGTCGGCCCCTACCTGCGCGATCGGGCCGAGGTCTTGGGCGAGGCGCTGAGCGAGCGCCGCGGCGCCCCGGTCGAGGTGCGCGCCGCCGAGCGCGGCGACAAACGGCGGCTGCGCGAGCTGGCCGAGCGCAACGCCCAGCTGGCGCTCGACCAGGACCGCCTGCGGCGCGAGCACCGGCGCTCGCGCCGGGTCGAGTCGCTGGCGGCGCTCGCGGCGGCGCTGCGAATGGAGGAGCTGCCGGTGCGGATCGAGGGCTTCGACATCTCGACGATCGGCGGCGAGCACACCGTCGCCTCGATGGTCGTCTTCGAGGGCGGGGCGACGAAGAAGTCCGACTACCGCCGCTTCAAAGTCCGCGGCGACCTGCGCGAGGGCGGAACCGGCAACGGCGGCCCCGACGATTTCGCTTCGATGGAGGAGGTGCTCGCCCGGCGGATGGCGCGCTACCTCGAACAGGCCGACCTCTCGCCGCACGATCGCAAGCGCGACGCCAGCTTCGCCTCGCTCCCCTCGCTGATCCTGATCGACGGCGGCAAGGGCCAGCTGGCCGCCGGGGTGCGGGCACTGCGGCCGTTCACCGAGCGCGGCGTCACCGTCGTCAGCCTCGCCAAGCGGCTGGAGGAGGTCTACGTCCCAGGCCGCTCCGAGCCGCTCGACCTCGCCGCCGACTCCGAGGCCTCGCGCCTGCTGCAGCGGGTGCGCGACGAGGCCCACCGCTTCGCGATCGACCACCATCGCGGCCGTCGCGACCGCGGCATGCTGGAAGGCTCGGTCATCGACGAGCTGCCCGGCGTCGGGCCCGCGCGCAAGCGGGCCCTGCTGCAACACTTCGGCACGCCGGAGCGATTCCTCGCCGCCACCCGCGAGGAGCTCGAGGCGGTGCCCGGTCTGCCTGGCAAAGTAGGCCGCGAGATTCACGAACAGCTGAACCGGACCAACTGAAAGATCTGATGGCGGAGCGGGTGGAGACGGAGTTGCAGGGTCGCGAGGAGAGTCACCCGCCGCGGCAGGTGACGCTGGTCGTGATCACCGGCCACTCGGGGGCGGGGAAGTCGGAGGCGATCGCCGCCTTCGAGGACGGTGGCTACTTCTGCGTCGACAACCTGCCGCCGCGGATGATCGCCGGCCTCGGCGAGCTCTTCCGCCACGAGGGGAGCGGCGTCGAGCGCGCCGCGGTCGTCTCCGACGTGCGCGGTGGCGAGTACTTCGAGGACCTCATCCAGGTGCTCGACGACCTCGAGGCCGAAGGGCTGCGGCCGATGGTCCTCTTCCTCGAGGCCGACGAGGAGGTACTGCTCGACCGCTACAAGGAGACCCGCCGCCGCCACCCGCTGGCGCCGGAAGGGCGGATCGTCGAGGGCATCCGGGCCGAGCGCGAGCTGCTGGCGCCGCTGCGTGAGCGGGCCGACAAGGTGATGAACACCAGCGACCTGACCGGGGCCGAGCTGCGCCGCCAGATCGCCGAAGAGCTGCTGGGTCAGGAGGAGAGCGGCAAGCTGGCGCTGACCCTGCTGACCTTCGGCTTCAAGAACGGCCCGCCGCGCGATGCCGACCTGACCCTCGACGTCCGCTTCCTGCCCAACCCCCACTACGACGACCGGCTGCGGCCGATGACCGGGATGGACGAGGAGGTCCGTGCCTACGTCGAGCAGGGAACCCAGGCGGGCGAGTTCTACGGCCGCCTGCTGCCGCTGCTCGAGTTCCTGGTTCCCGCCTACGTCGCCGAGGGCAAGAGCCACCTGACGATCGCGGTCGGCTGCACCGGCGGCCGTCACCGCTCGATCACCGTCGCCGACCGCATCCGCCGCGACCTCGCCGCCCGCGAGGACGTGATCGTCCGGATGAAGCACCGCGACGTTGAACTGGGTGGTTGAGGGGCGGGCCGGGGGAGTCTCGGCGGACAACAGCGGGGAGGGTCCGGCGAGACTCCCCCGGCCCGCCCTAGAATCGCCCCTCCTTGGCTGAGGCTGTTATCTCCATCAGCGGTTTGCGGAAGTCCTACGGGGCTACCGAAGCTGTTCGCGGCATTGACCTCGAAGTCAACCGCGGCGAGGTTTTTGCGTTCCTCGGGCCCAACGGGGCGGGGAAGACGACGACGGTCGAGATCCTCGAGGGGTACCGCAAGCGCAGTGGCGGAGAGGTGACCGTGCTCGGCGAGGATCCGCAGCGCGCCGGGCGCGAGTGGCGCGAGCGGATCGGGATCGTCCTGCAGAGCGGCCGCCTCGATCCCTACCTGACCGTGCGCGAGTCGCTCGACCTCTACGCCGGCTACTTCCGCGCCCCTCTGTCCACTGCCGAGGTGATCGGGCTGATCGGGCTGGAGGACAAGGCCGGCGAGCGGGCGAGCCGCCTCTCCGGCGGCCAGCAGCGGCGGCTGGACGTCGGCATGGCGCTGGTCGGCGACCCCGAGCTGCTCTTCCTCGACGAGCCGACCACCGGCTTCGACCCTTCCGCCCGCCGCCAGGCCTGGGACGTAATCGCCGGCCTCCGCGACCTCGGCAAGACCGTCTTCCTCACCACCCACTACATGGACGAGGCCCAGCGCCTCGCCGACCGGGTGACGATCATCGCCGCCGGCCAGATCGTCGCCCGCGGCACGCCGCAGGACCTCGGCGAGCGCGAAAGCGCGGAGACGACGATCCGCTACCGCTCGGGCGGGCAGGAGGTCGTCGTGCGGACCGGCACCCCGGTGCAGACGCTGCACGAGCTGACCGCGGCGGCACTCGCCAACGGCGAGGAGCTCGAGGGACTGGAAGTCACCAGGCCCTCGCTCGAGGACGTCTACCTGGAGCTGACCGACGGGAGCGCCGGGTGACTGGCCTCGCCCTCGTCGGCCACCAGTTCCGCTACGACCAGAAGGCCTTCTGGCGCAACCCCGCCGCCGTCTTCTTCACGGTGATGTTCCCGGTGATCCTCTTTCTCATCCTGGCCGTCGTCTTCAGCGGCGAAGACGTCGATGTCCGCGGCGGGATCGACGCCACCACCTACTACGTGCCGGCGATCATGTCGCTGGCGATCATCTCGGCGACGATGCAGACGCTGGCGATGACGCTGGTGATCGCCCGCGAAGACGGCCGCCTCAAGCGCGGCCGCGGCACGCCGATGCCGCCCTGGGTCTTCATCGCCGGCCGGGTGGGCAACTCGATCGTCGTCGCTCTGATGATGCTGGTCCTGCTGGCGGCGATCGGGGCGCTGTTCGGCGCCGACGTGCCCTGGGGCCGGCTGCCGGCGATCCTCATCACCCTCGTCTTCGGCGCCGCCAGCTTCTGCTGCCTCGGCATCGCCCTCACCGCCGCGATCCCCTCCCAGGACGCCGCCGCGGCGATCGTCAACGCGATGCTGCTGCCGCTCTACTTCCTCTCCGGCGTCTTCATCCCGGAAGACCAGCTTCCCGACGGCGTCATCTCCTTCGCCGACCTCTTCCCGGTCCGCCACTTCTTCGACGCCTTCTTCGACGCCTACGTTCCAGCCGGCGGCTCCGCCGTCTCCTGGGACAACCTCGCGATCGTCGCCCTCTGGGGCGTTGCCGGTCTCCTTCTCGCGATCCGCTACTTCCGCTGGACGCCACGCTCGGGCTGAAGCGCACGACCTTGCCGGGAGGCGCCCCGATAGCCTCTCCTCCTCAATGCTCCACCACGTTCTCCTGGAGGTCGGCGATCTCGACCGCAGCGCCGCCTTCTACGACTCGATGCTGGCCCCGTTGGGCTGGCGACGCCATTTCGAGCAGGACCAGACGATCGGCTGGGGCATCGCCAAGCCCGTCTTCTTCGTCTCCGGAAAGCACGATCCCCAGCCAGGTTTCGGCCTCTTGAGCTTCTCGGCGCTCGGCATCGTCGCGGTCAAGGCCGCCTGGGAGAACGGGGTCAAATCCGGCGGCGTCAGCGTCTCCGACCCCGGCGAGCAGCGCTCGCACGGATCCGGCTCCTATTCCGCGTTTCTCAAGGACCCGGACGGATACGAGATCGAGATCACCATCGGCTCCGACTAGAGCGCTGAGCCGGAAGCGCCGAGTCCTTAGGATCGGCTTCCCCACACTAAAAATAGGAGGAATGGGTTCATGGCTGTGAAGGTCGGCATCAACGGTTTCGGCCGCATCGGGCGCAACGTCTTCCGCGCCGCCAAGGAGGCCAACGCGGACATCGACTTCGTCGCCGTCAACGACCTGGTCGACACGCCGACCATGGCCCACCTGCTCAAGTACGACTCGATCCTCGGCCGCTACCCCGGCGGCGTCGAGGTCGACGGCGACACGATCGTCGCCGGCGGCGACGAGCTCGAGGTCCTCTCCGAGCGCGACCCGGCCGCACTGCCGTGGGGCGAGCTCGGCGTCGACGTCGTGATCGAGTCGACCGGCTTCTTCACCGCCCGCGCCGACGCCGCCAAGCACCTCGAGGCCGGCGCCAAGAAGGTGATCATCTCCGCCCCGGCCAAGGAGCCGGACGTGACCGTCGCGCTCGGCGTCAACTTCGACTCCGACTACGACCCGGAGAACCACCACGTCATCTCCAACGCCTCCTGCACCACCAACTGCCTGGCGCCGCTGGCCAAGGTGCTGCACGAGTCCTTCGGGATCGAGCAGGGCCTGATGACCACGATCCACGCCTACACCGCCGACCAGCGCCTGCAGGACATGCCGCACAAGGACCCGCGCCGGGCGCGCGCCGCGGCGCTCAACCTGATCCCGACGACGACCGGTGCCGCCAAGGCGGTCGGCCTGGTGCTGCCGGAGCTGAACGGCAAGCTGAACGGGTTCTCGATGCGGGCCCCGGTCCCGACCGGCTCCGCCGTCGACCTCGTCTTCACGACCCCGGACCCGCTCGACGTCGATCAGATCAACGCCGCCCTGAAGGCCGCGGCCGAGGGCCCGATGAAGGGGATCCTCGCCTACACCGAGGACGCGATCGTCTCCACCGACATCATGGGCGACCCGCACTCCTCGATCGTCGACGCCGGCTCGACGATGGTGATCGGCGACGGCCGCATGGCCAAGGTGATCAGCTGGTACGACAACGAGTGGGGCTACTCCAACCGCTGCGTCGAGCTGGCCGGCAAGGTCCTGCCGTCCTGACGGCGCCTTCGGCAGGCAGATGAGCTTCGACAAGGCCAGCGTCCGCGACGCCGAAGTAAAAGGCCGCCGCGTCCTCGTCAGGGTGGACTTCAACGTCCCCCTGGCCGACCACGCCCCCGGACGCGAAGCGGAGGAGGTAGGTCGTCATGTCGCCGACGACACCCGGATCCGGGCGGCGCTGCCGACGATCGAACTGCTGCGCGAACGCGGCGCGGCGCTGGTCCTGATGTCGCACCTCGGCCGGCCGGAAGGCAAGCCCGACCCGGCGCTCTCGATGGCGCCGGTGGCAAAGCGCCTCGGCGAGCTGCTGGGGACCGAGGTGAAGCTGGCGCCCGGGGTGATCGAGGGCGACGTCGACCTCACCTGCGGCGCCCTCGGCCCGGGCGACGTGCTGCTGCTGGAGAACGTGCGCTTCGAGCCGGGGGAGACGAAGAACGATCCGCACCTGGCCGAAAGCCTCGGCCAGCTGGCGAGCGTCTACGTCAACGACGCCTTCGGCGCCGCCCACCGCGCCCACGCCAGCACCGCCGGCGTCGCCGACTACCTGCCCGCCTACGCGGGGCTGCTGCTGGAGCGTGAGGTGACCGAACTCGAAAAGGTCGTCGAGTCGCCCGAGCGGCCGCTGGTCGTCGTCCTCGGCGGTGCCAAGGTCTCCGACAAGGTCGGGGTGATCGACCGCTTCCTCGAAGTCGCCGACCAGATCCTGATCGGCGGCGCGATGTGCTTCGGGTTCTTCGAGGCGCAGGGGATCGAGACCGGCAACTCGCTGGTCGAGGGCGTCGAGCTCGCCGGGGAGGCGCTGGAGCGCGCCAAGCAGTCCGACTGCGAGCTCTCACTGCCGGTCGACCTCGTCCTCGGCCGCGAGTTCTCCGCCGACACCGAGCGCAAAGAGAGCGACGGGGTGGAGGTCCCCGAGGGCTGGATGGGGCTCGACATCGGCCCGCGCAGCGCCGCGCGCTACGCCGAGGCGATCGCCGGCGCCGGCACCGTCCTCTGGAACGGGCCGATGGGCGCCTTCGAGATGGAGCCCTTCGCCGCCGGCACCCGCCGGGTCGCCGAGGCGGTCGCCGCGGCACCGGGCACGACGGTCGTCGGCGGAGGCGACAGCGTCGCCGCGCTGAACCAGTTCGGCCTCGAGGACCAGGTCAATTGGGTCTCGACCGGCGGCGGCGCTTCGCTGGAGCTGCTGGAGGGTAAGAAGCTGCCGGGCGTGGAGGCCCTGCTCGACGCCGAAGAGGAGAACACCGATGCCTGAGCGCACCCCCTACATCGCCGCCAACTGGAAGATGCACAAGACCGTCGCCGAGGCGGCGGAGTTCGTCGACGCGCTGCTGCCACGGATTGCGGCCACGCAGTCCGACGTCGTCCTATGCCCGCCATTCACCGCGCTGACCGCCGTGGTCGAGCGCCGTTACGGCACCGCGGTCAAGGTCGCCGCCCAGAACATGCACGAGGAGGATTCGGGCGGCTTCACCGGAGAGGTCTCGGCGCCGATGCTGGTCGAGCTCGACGTCGAGGCGGTCATCCTCGGTCACTCCGAGCGGCGCCAGCACTTCAACGAGACCGACGAGGCGCTGGCCCGCAAGGTCGCCAGGGCGCTGGAGGCCGACCTCGAGCCGATCCTCTGCGTGGGGGAGAGCGAGGAGGCGCGCGACGCCGGCGAGACCGAGGAAGTGCTCGATCGCCAGTTGCAGGCCGACCTCAGCGGGATCGAGGCCGGCCAGATCGAGAACGTCGTCGTCGCCTACGAGCCGATCTGGGCGATCGGCACCGGACGCACCGCAACGCCCGACCAGGCGCAGGAGACGTGCGCATTCATCCGCGACGTGCTGCGAGCGCGCGGCGGTGCCGCCGACAAGGTCCGGGTCCTCTACGGCGGCTCGGTCAAGCCGGCCAATGCCGCCGAGCTGCTCTCGCTGCCCGACGTCGACGGCGCCCTGGTCGGCGGCGCCTCACTCGATGCAGAGGACTTCGCCGCCATAGTGGACGCGGCGGGCTGAGCACTTCATGTCGCCATTGGTCCCCTCCCTGGCCCTGATCATCCTCGATGGCTGGGGGCTGGCCGAACCGGGGCCGGGCAACGCGATCTCGCTGGCCGAGACGCCGATCTTCGACCGCCTCTGGGACGAGTACCCGCACACCCAGCTCTCCGCTCAGGGCCCCGACGTCGGCCTGCCCGAGGGCCAGATGGGCAACTCCGAGGTCGGCCACCTCAACCTCGGCGCCGGCGCGATCGTCAAGCAGGACCTGGCCCGGATCGACGACGCCGTCGCTGACGGCAGCTTCTTCGAGAACGAGGCCCTGCTCGCCGCCTGCGAGCGCGCCCGCAGCAGCCCCCGCGGCCGCCTCCACCTGCTCGGCCTGGTCTCCGACGGCGGCGTCCACTCCGGCTGGGAGCACATCGAGGCGGCGATCGAGCTGGCCGCCCAGGAGGGCGTGCCCGACGTCGTCTTCCACGCCTTCACCGACGGCCGCGACACCCTTCCCCACGGCGGCAAGGGCTACCTCGAGGAGCTGGAGCGCTGGCTGCACCAGGCGGGCCGCGTCGCCACCGTCAGCGGCCGCTACTACGCGATGGACCGCGACACCCGCTGGGAGCGGACCAAGCTCGCCTACGACGCGATCGTCCACGCCCAAGGGCTGCGCGCGCCGACCTCGGCCGCGGCGATCGCAGAGTCCTACGAGCGCGAGGAGACCGACGAGTTCGTCAAACCGACGGTGGTCGGCGACTACGACGGCGTCGCCGAGGGCGACGTCGCGATCTTCATCAACTTCCGCCCCGACCGCGCCCGGCAGATGAGCCGCGCCCTCTCCGAGCCCGGCTTCGACGAGTTCCCCCGCGGCGGCGCGGCGCCGCTCGACCTGACCACGATGACCTCCTACCGCAAAGGCTGGCCCTACCCGGTCGCCTTTCCCGAGCAGCGGCCGAAGACGACGCTGGCGGAGACGATCGCCGCGGCCGGCGGCAACCAGCTGCACGTTGCCGAGACCGAGAAGTACGCCCACGTCACCTACTTCTTCAACGGCGGCAGGGAGCAGGAGGTCGAGGGGGAAGAGCGGGCGCTGGTCGAATCCCCGCGCGACGTCCCCACCTACGACCACAAGCCCGAGATGAGCGCCGAAGGCGCCGCCGACACCTTCGTCTCCCACTGGAGCGAGGGCAACTACCGCTTCGGCGTGATCAACTTCGCCAACCCCGACATGGTCGGCCACACGGGCGTGATCCCCGCCGCCGTCGAGGCTGTCGAGACCGTCGATGCCCAGCTCGGCAGGGTCGTCGAGGCCGTCACCGCCAAAGGCGGCGCCTGCATCGTCACCGCCGACCACGGCAACTGCGACCACATGCTCGAGCCCGACGGCTCCCCCAACACCGCCCACTCGCTCAACCCGGTGCCGCTGATTGTCACCGCCAAGGGCGCCGCACTGCGCGACGGCGGCGGCATCCTCGCCGACGTCGCCCCGACGGCCCTCGACCTCCTCGGCATCCCTCAGCCGGAGGCGATGACGGGCCGCTCACTGATCCCACCCGCGAACGGCTAGCAGAAGCTACTGGAGCCAGTAGCCGACGACTGCGCCAAACCAGCCGGCGGCGAGTTTCTGGGTCGCGGGATCGCCTGATTCGAAGACGAGGATGCCGAGGCCCGCGAAGAGCAAGCCCCGGAGATGCAGACCTGGGTGGCGAAACGGATCAAGCCTTCCGACATCGATCCTCCTGTCGTTCCCTAAGACGAGTTCCCTCGATTACGCCGACGAAGGCGCTCCTCGCGGACGATCTGCGCAGCCCAGCGCAACCGGTTGCCGAACCAGTGTCGGCGCACCATGACGGGGCCGGAGGGACCTTCGGGCGGCGGGTTCTTGTGGCTGCGACTATCGGATGGCTCCATGCTCGGATTCACGTTTCCAAGGTTAGAGGCTCCTCCGACAGAAAGTCTCCCCCTCAAATAAGGTGATTTTCTTCCTCTTTGCGGATCAATACCGTCTCGTACGGAGTTGGAAGAGCCGCGTAACCCCCATGACATCGCCCTTGGGCACGCAATCCGGCGCTTGCGGAAGCAGGCTCAGCTGTCGCAGCAGGAATTGGCCGACCGGGCGCGGGTGCCGGCGGCGATGATTAGCCAAATCGAGAGCGGCGGCGTCGATGCCGACTGGGGGACGCTGCGGCGCCTCGCATCAGCGCTGGAGGTTCAGCTGGCCGATGTCTTCCGCCTCACGGAAGAGTTCGAACCTGGCGGCGAGAGCTAGCCGGCGACCCATACGCTGCGGCCCGTGCGCATCGACCCGCAGCGGCTCAGATTCGAGATCGGCGCCCGTGACGGCGCCGCCCGGACGGGCGTCATCCACACCGCCCACGGCCCGATCGAGACGCCCGCCTTCATCCCACTGGCGACGAAGGGCACGGTGCGGGGGCTGGAGTCGGCCGAGGTAGCTGGGCTCGGCTACCAGCTGATCCTCGGCAACACCTACCACCTCTTCGTCTCGCCGGGGCCGGAGCGGATCGCCGCCGCCGGCGGGCTGCACGGGTTCATGAACTGGGAGCGGGCGCTGATCACCGACTCCGGCGGCTTCCAGGTCTTCTCCCTCGCCCACGGCGGGGTCGCCAACGAGGTCAAGGGCTCGGGCCGCTCCGGCGACCACGGCTCCAAGGTCGAGATCAGCGAGGAGGGGGCGCGGTTTCGGTCCCCGCGCGACGGCGCCGAGCTGTTCATCTCACCCGAGGTCTCGATGAGCGTGCAGGCGCGGCTCGGCTCCGACATCGCCCTGGTCTTCGACGAGTGCACGCCCTTCCACGCCGATCGCGAGTACACCGCCCGCTCGACCGAGCGCACCCACCGCTGGCTCGATCGCTGCCTCGCCTGGCACGGTGAGCACGGCCCTGGGCGCCAAGCCGTCTTCGGGATCGTCCAGGGTGGGACCCACGAGGACCTGCGGCGCGAATCGGCGCAGTGCATCTCCGAAGCCGGAGTCGACGGAATCGCGATCGGCGGCACCCTCGGCCGCGACAAGCAGGAGATGGCGGGCGTGCTGGCGCTGACCGCGCCGCTGCTGCCCGAGGAGGCGCCGAAGCACCTGCTGGGGATCGGCGAGGTCGACGACCTGCTCGGCGGCATCGCCCTCGGCCTCGACGTCTTCGACTGCGCCGTCCCGACCCGCCTCTCGCGCCACGGGGTCGCCCTCGCCCCGAGCCCCGAGATCCGCTGGCGGCTCGACATGCGCAAGGGCGGCTGGGCCGGGAACCGCGAGCCGCTGGTCGAGGGCTGCCCCTGCTCGACCTGCCGGCGGCACGACCGCGACTACGTCAGCTACCTCTCCCGCGCCGAGGAGCTGACCGCGGTCCGCCTGATCGTGATCCACAACCTCACTTACATGCGCGAGCTGACCGTCCACGCCCGCAAGGCGATCGAGGCGGGGGAGTTCGGTACCTACCGCGCGGCGGTGCTGGCGGGCAAGCCGCCTTGGGCGACTTTGCAAACCAGCGGTTGACAAAAACGCCCCGCCCTATTCGGTGTTGTTGCGCACCAGGTCTTTGACTTCTTCGACGACCTTGTCGATCGTGTCGCCCGCGACCTTGGAGACCTTGACCCCGGCGGCCTTGTCGGTGCTGACGATCACCGCCGTCGCGACCGCCGCGGCGACCAGGACCAGGGCCACGGCGGCGAGAACGAAGCGGGCGAAGCGCGAGAAGGCGCCGCGCTTGCGCGCTTGCGTCGCCCGCGGGGAAGCGGCAGCGGGCGCCGGCTGCCGCGGCGCTGGAGCCACCCGCGGCTGCGGCCGCCGCGTCTGCGACTGGGCCGGCCGGTACTCGGTCTGGGCCGTGTCGCGGCCCATGTGGCGGGTCGCGGCGGTGTCGCCGCCGAGGATGTTGGTCGCCGCGGTGCCCTCTTCCAGCGGCAGCGTCACGTCGCCGCCTTCGAGCCCGAGCCGCAGCCCGGCGGCGAGCTCGCCGGCGCTGGCGTAGCGCCGGCCGGGATCGCCCTCCAGCGCCCGCAGAACCGCGGCGCCGAGGGTCTTTGGGACTTCGCTGTTGTAGGTGTCCGGCGGCAGCGGCTTCTCGTTCTGCTGGCGCACCGCCAGCTCGGCCAGCGAGGACCCCTCGTAGGGCAGGCGGCCGGTGAGGAACTGGTAGAGGACGACGCCGAGCGCGTAGACGTCGGTCGCCGGCGTCGCCTCCTCGCCGCGCACCTGCTCCGGCGCCAGGTAGGCGGCGGTCCCGACCACCGAGCCGACCTGGGTGATCCGCGTCTGCTCGATCGCCCGGGCGATCCCGAAGTCGGTCAGCTTGACGACCATCTCACCACCCCCGACCGGACCGCCGACGACCATCAGGTTCCCCGGCTTGACGTCGCGGTGGATGATCCCGCGCCGGTGCGCGTAGTCGAGCCCGGCGCAGGCCTGGATCCCTATCTCCGCCGCGATCTCGGGTTCGACCGGCCCGTGGCGCTGCAGGATCTGTGCCCCCGAGCGCCCCTCGACGTACTCCATGACGATGTAGTGGCGGCCCTCGTCGACCCCGGTGTCGTAGACCTGGACGATGTTGGGGTGGATCAGCTTCGCCACCGCCAGCGCCTCGCGCCGGAAGCGGGCGACGAAGCGCTCGTCGTCGGAGAGGTGCTCGGCGAGGATCTTCACCGCGACGGTCCGCTCGAGGATGCGGTCGGTCGCCTTGTAGACGTTCGACATCCCGCCGGTGCCGAGCTTCTCGCCGGTCTCGTAGCGGCCCGAAAGGGTGCCCGCGCCCGCCTCCATCATTCGACCCCCACGCCGGGACCTACACCGCCGGAGGGCGGGGTTTCTTCGCCTTCGGGTTCGGCGGGAGTTTCGCCGCCGCCTTTTTCTTCGCCTTTGCCATTCGCCTGGGGCGGCAGTTCGGGCCCTTCGTCTTCGACTTCTTCTTCTGGCTGGGAGGGTTCCTTGGCTTCCTTCTCGGGCTTTTCCTTCTTAGGCTTCTTTTCCTCTTCCACTTCTTCGGCATCAACATCGGGTTCGACGGAAGGTTCCGTCTCTTCGCTGGTGGTTTCTTCTTCGCAGCCGGCGACCACTTCGCTCAGCCGCCCGGTCCCTTCCTGCAGCGCCGCCTTCAGCTTCAGGTCGACCCCTTCCAGTTCTTCGACCTCCGCCGTCACTTCGGCGACGGCGTCTTCGGCGCCGACGCAATCGCCGTCGGCGGCCAGCTGATCGACCTCGTCGAGGTTCGATTCGATCTGCTCGGCGCTCGTCCCCGGCAGCAGGTCGGAATCGCCGCCACCGCAGGAGACCAGCGCGACGGCGCTCGACGCGCCGAGCAGGAAGGCGAGCAGAAGTGCGCTCAGACGGCTCATGAGCCGAGTCTAGACAAAGGGCGAAAACCGATATTTGCCCTGCAATTCAAGTTCAACGACCGACCTCGAGGCGCTCGGCGAGGACGTCCGGGAGGCCTGCCGCGCGGATCGCCGCGGCGGCTGCCTTGATGTCGTAGGGGACGCGGTGGTAGCGGGCGAGCCACCGCTCGGTGTCGAGCTCCAACCAGGCCGCGCGGGGGTCGCTGTCGCGCGGCTGGCCGACGCTGCCGGGGTTGAGCAGCCATTCGCCGTCAGCGATCTCGAGCTCGGCGCCGTCGCTCGCCTGCGCCCCCTGGGTGTAGCCGCGCCGCCCGCCGTTCTCCGCCCGCACGAAGAAGAGGGCGATGTGCGAGTGGCCGATCAAGCCGACCCGCTCCTCCTGGGCGTCGAGCCCGGCTTCGGCCTGGTCGGTCGAGAGCACGTACTCCCAGACCGGGTCGCGGGGGGAGGCGTGGGAAAGCCCGACGCCGCCCTGCGAGGCGGTCGACTCCAGCGAGCCGAGGAACTCCAGCGTCTGCTCACTCGCCTCGCCGCGGGTCCATTCCGCCGCCGCGGCGGCGGCCTCGGAGAAGGTCGAGATGTCGAGCGCCCCCAGCACCGCCAGGTCGTGGTTGCCGACCAGGACGGTGTTGCAGCGCTCGCGCACGAGCGCCGTGCAGGCGTCGGGGTCGGCCCCGTAGCCGACCATGTCGCCGAGGCACCAGATCTCCTCCACGCCGGCCTCGTCGACCGCCGCGAGGACGGCCTCCAGCGCCTGGCGGTTGGAGTGGATGTCGCTGAGGACGGCTGCGCGCAAGCGGGCAGCGTACCCCGCCCTGTCCCCGGTCCATACGATTGCCCCATGACCGCCACCGATTCAGTCAGCGCCCTCAGGGGCGCGGTGGAAGGCGCCGCCCGGACGCTGCGCGACGGCGAGCCCACCGGTCCCCGGCCGACCTTGGAGCGCCCGCCGAAGCCCGAGCTCGGCGATTACAGCTCCAACGCGGCGATGCTTCTCGCCGGGGCGCTGGGCGACAACCCGCGCGCCGTGGCCGAGCGGCTGCGGGCCGAGCTGGAGGCCGATTCCGGCCTCGCGCCCGACCTCGGGCGGATCGAGGTCGCCGGTCCCGGCTTCGTCAACTTCTTCCTCGCCGACGCCTGGTACCTGGGGGCGCTCGGCGACCTGCTCGCCGCCGGAGAGGACCTCGGGCCGAGCCCGACCGCGGCGCCGGAGAAGGTCCAGGTCGAGTTCGTCTCCGCCAACCCGACCGGGCCGATCCACGTCGGCACCGGCCGCAACGCCGCCTATGGCGACTCGCTGGTGCGGCTGCTGGAGGCGATCGGGCACGCGGTCCAGCGCGAGTACTACGTCAACGACGCCGGCAGCCAGATCACCCGCTTCGCCGACTCGCTGGCCGCGCGGATGCGCGGCGAGGAGCCGCCCGAGGACGGCTACGCGGGCGAGTACGTGAGCGAGATCGCCATCCGCCTGCAGGGCGAGGGCGTCGATCCCGCCGACCGCGAGACGCTGGAAGTGCGCGGCATCGAGGAGGTGCTGAAGGAGGTGCGGGCGTCGCTGGAGCGCTTCGGCGTCAGCTTCGACAGCTGGTTCTCCGAGCGCAGCCTCTACGCCAAAGGCGAGGTCGAGACGGCTCTCGGCGAGCTCGAGAAGCGCGGCCACACCTACAGGCACGAAGAGGCGCTCTGGCTGCGGACCACCGACTTCGGTGACGACAAGGACCGGGTCCTGATCCGCTCCAACGGCGAGGCGACCTACCTGACGCCGGACATCGCCTACCACTGGGACAAGCTGCAGCGCGGCTTCCAGCGGCTGATCAACGTGCTCGGCGCCGACCACCACGGCTACGTGGCGCGGGTCCGCGCCGCGATCGAGGCGCTCGGCGCCGACCCCTCGCGCTTCGAGGGGCTGCTGATGAGCCTGGTCCACGTCGTCGAAGGCGGCGAGCGGGTGCAGATGTCGAAGCGCACCGGCGACTTCGTCACCCTCGACGAGCTGCTCGACGACATCGGCGTCGACGCGACCCGCTGGTTCATGCTTTGGCGCAGCCACGAGACGACGGTCGACCTCGACCTCGAGCTGGCCCGCAGCCAGTCGAGCGAGAACCCCGTCTAC
>DATFQO010000061.1:0-7709 GCA_035264245.1 Solirubrobacterales bacterium | reverse complement strand
CTCCTCGGGAGTGTCGGCGAACTTGACGCCGCCGGCCTTCATCCGGCCCCCGGTCAGCACCTGGGACTTGATCACGACAGGACCACCGATTTCCTCGGCGACCTTGCGCGCTTCCTCAGCGCTCGTGTAGAAGCCGTACTTGGTGACGGGGATACCCGCCAGCTCGACGATCTTCCTTGCCTCGTACTCGTAGAACCGCATCGCGGCGCGGAACCCTAGCGGGGTCCCCGGCAACTCGTCGGGACGGTTGGATTCGGTGGAGAAGGGAGTGCCACCTACGCACAAGATTAGTGCGAAAGCGCACTAACTTCGGATAGATCAGAGCTCCAAGACCCGGCTCAGGCCGACCTCGTGTAGACCGGTCATGAAAAGATCAATGAGACGAACAAAGAACTTGCTTCCGGAGGCGCCCTCCTTGAGAGAGCCTCCGGAAGCTCAAGGATTGGGGATGCGAGCCACTGTCTATGGCACCCGCACCCCAAAGCTCCGAAGCTAGCTCGGAGCGGGAGAATCACGCGAGCCGCGTCGGCCCTATTGGGGTCGGCGCGGGATTCTCCTCAAACCCTACCCGGCCGCCATTGACGCCGCCTTGTCGAGCCTTTTGGCTTGATGCGCCGATCCTTCGTCGTCCTCTGCCGTTGCGATACTTCCGCTGGTGCGAGCAATCCGTAGCAGGGCTGCGCCCTCCTTCAGCTACCGGGTTTTCGCTGCAATTTCGGTGTTTTTCTGCTTTTTGGCGCTGGCCGGATGCGGGACCGTCGTCGACAAGGTGAAGCTCCAGGACACGATCCAGGCGAGCCTCGAAGATTCGATCCATGAAAAGATCAAGGAGGTCGAATGCCCTTCCGATCAGTCTGTAGACCCGGGCGCGACCTTCAACTGCATCGTGATTTTTTCCGATGACAGGCGGGAAGTAGCGACTTTGGAAATCCGCAACAAGGATGCCGACATCTCGATGATCGACATCAAACCCGAGAATTAGAGAGAGGCGAATGAGCGATCTGACCACTGCCCCCGACGAGCTGACTACCCACTCGAAGCTGCTTGCCTGGGTCGACGAAATCGCGTCGCTCACCGAACCGGACTCCGTCTACTGGTGCGACGGCTCGGCCGAGGAGTACGACCGCCTCGCCCAGGTCCTGATCGACGCCGGCACTTTCGAGCGGGTCGACGATGCCAAGCGCCCGAACTCCTACCTCGCCCTTTCCGACCCCGGCGACGTCGCCCGCGTCGAAGACCGCACCTTCATCTGCTCCGAGCAGGAGGAGGACGCCGGCCCGACCAATAACTGGCGCGACCCGGCCGAGATGCGCGCGACGCTGAACGAGCTCTTCAAGGGCAGCATGAAGGGCCGCACGATGTACGTCGTCCCCTTCTCGATGGGCCCGCTCGGCTCGGAGATCTCCGAGATCGGCGTCCAGCTGACCGACTCCGCCTACGTCGCCACCAACATGCGGATCATGACCCGGATGGGCAAGGGCGCCCTCGACGTGCTCGGCGCCGACGGCGACTTCGTCCCCTGCGTCCACTCGGTCGGCAGCCCGCTGGCCGAGGGCGCCGAAGACGTCTCCTGGCCCTGCAACGAGGCCAACAAGTACATCGTCCACTACCCGGACAGCCGTGAAATCTGGTCCTTCGGCTCGGGTTACGGCGGCAACGCCCTGCTCGGCAAGAAGTGCTTCGCGCTGCGGATCGCCTCGGCGATGGCGCGCGACGAGGGCTGGCTCGCCGAGCACATGCTGATCCTCAAACTGACCTCGCCAGAGGGCAAGGTCAAGTTCATCGGCGGCGCCTTCCCCTCGGCCTGCGGCAAGACCAACCTGGCGATGCTGGTTCCGACCCTGCCCGACTGGAAGGTCGAGACCGTCGGCGACGACATCGCCTGGATGAAATTCGGCGAGGACGGCAAGCTCTACGCCGTCAATCCCGAGGCGGGTTTCTTTGGCGTGGCTCCCAACACCAGCCACAAGACGAACCCGAACGCGATGGACACGATCGAGCGGAACACGATCTTCACCAACTGCGCCAAGACCGACGACGGCGACATCTGGTGGGAGGGGATGACCGGCGAGCCGCCGGCACACGCGATCGACTGGCACGGCAACGACTGGACGCCCGATTCCGAGGCTCCCGCCGCGCACCCGAACGCGCGCTTCACCACCCCTGCCTCACAGTGCCCCTCGATCGCCCCGGAGTGGGAGGACCCCGCCGGCGTCCCGATCGACGCCTTCCTCTTCGGCGGTCGCCGCGCCACCGTGGTGCCGCTGGTCCAGGAAGCCTACGACTGGGAGCACGCGGTCTTCATGGGAGCGACGATGTCCTCGGAGACGACCGCTGCCGCCGCCGGCGCCGTCGGCCAGCTCCGCTTCGACCCGATGGCGATGCTGCCCTTCTGCGGCTACAACATGGCCGACTACTTCGCCCACTGGCTGAAGGTCGGCCAGCGCGAGGGGGCGCAGCTGCCGCGCGTCTTCTACGTCAACTGGTTCCGCAAAGACGCCGACGGCAAGTTCCTCTGGCCCGGATTCGGCGAGAACAGCCGCGTCCTGGAGTGGGTCTTCCGCCGCTGCGAAGGCGAAGCCGAGGCGGTCGAGACCCCCGTCGGGCTGCTCCCCGCCGAAGGCGAGATCGACACCGAGGGGCTCGAGATCTCCGAGGAGGCGATGAAGGAGCTGCTCAGCGTCGACCTCGACCTGGTCAAGGAGCAGCTGCCGCAGGTCAAAGCGCACCTGGCCGAGTTCGGCGACAAGCTGCCGGCCGCGGTCAGCGCCCAGCTCGAGGCGCTCGAACGGCGCCTCGGCTGAAGGCCGCCCGCTTTTGACGGTCCGGGGCGCAGCCGCGCGTCCCGGCCGTCCCCGTGCAGGGCTATGGCATCCGCGGGCGAATGCCGACCGTAAGCTTTGATGGTGCAGGCCCGGCTCGAATCCCCACCAGTAATCGCGCTGCTCGCCGCGGTGGGGCTGTTCCTCTGCTCGCTCGCCAACGCGCTCTCGCGCGCCACGCTGTCCCCGAGCCCGCTGATCTACTGGCTCGGCCTGCTGGTCATCGCCCTGCCGATCTTCTTCCGGCTCAGCTCCCCCAAACCGAGTTCCCGCGAGCGCCTCGGGCTGGTCCTCCTCCTCGGCCTCGCCCTCTACTGCGTCAAAGTCGTCCACGACGGCATCTACTTCACCTTCTCCGACGAGTACGTCCACGCCTTCAACGTCCACCAGATCGAGAGGTACGACCACCTCTACCACTTCAACCCGGCGATCGCGACCTCTCCCTATTACCCCGGGCTGGAGGGGGCCACCTCGGCCCTGACGATGCTGACCGGGACCTCGATCTACGTCTCCGGGACGATCCTGATCGGGGCCGCCCGCCTCGTCTTCATGACGGCGCTGTTCTTCCTCTTCGCCCGCCTCAGCGGCTCGGCCCGCGGCGCCGGGATCGGGGTCGCCGTCTACACCGGCACGACCAACTTCCTCTTCTGGGGGGCGCAGTTCTCCTACGAGTCGCTCTCGCTGCCGCTGGTCGTCGTCGTCCTGATGGCCTTCGTCGAACGCGAGGTGGCGCCGGCCAAGGCCCGCGGCGCCTGGACGGTGCCGATCGTGCTCGCCATCCTCGCGATCACGATCACCCACCACCTCAGCTCCTACGCGCTGGCGGTGATCCTCGTCGCCCTCGCGGTCCTCTACAGAGTGATGAAGGTCGAGAAGCCGAACCCCTGGCCGTTCGCGGCGCTCGCGGTCGGCGCCGCCCTCGCCTGGCTGCTGATCGCCGCCCGCTCGACCACCGGCTACCTGTTCCCGGTGCTGGAGGAGGCGGTGAAGGCGATCTGGAAGACCGCCTCGGGCGAATCGGCGCCGCGGACCCTCTTCCACCAGGCCTCCTCGGCGTCTGAAACCGTCGCTTCGACGCCGCTGCCAGCGCGCGCCCTGGCGCTGATCGCGGTCGCGGTCCTCGCCGCCGGCGCCTTCTTCGGCCTGCGCCAGATCTGGCGGGGGCGCGAGGACCGACAGCCGATGGTCGTGATCTTCTGCCTCGGGGCGATCGCCTTCTTCGCGGCGCTGACCCTGCGCTTCGCCCCCGCGGCCTGGGAGACCGGCAACCGCGCCGGCGGCTATTTCTTCATCGGCCTCGCCTTCGTCTGCATCTACGCCGCCGCCGACCTGCTGCGCCGGGGACCGCGCCTGATCCGCCGCCGGCTCCTGCTCAGCGGCGCGCTCGGGGTCGTCCTCGTCGGCGGCGCGATCTCCGGCTGGCCCTGGGACATCCAGCTGGCGCGGCCGCTGCAGGCGACCGCCGACGGCGCGAAGATCGAGTCCGAACCGCTGGCGCTGGCCGAATTCGCTCGCGATCACCTCGACGGCAGCCGCTTCGCGGCCCCCGAATCCGACGCACGGGTCCTGCTCGAGCCCGGCGGCCAGGTCGCCTACGGCGGCCAGGGACCGGACATCGAAGACATCGTCGACGAAGAGTTCCTGGCGGAGTGGCAGCTGCCGCTGCTGAAGGACTACCACCTGCCCTTCGTGGTCGCCGACCGGCGCCTGATCTCCGAGGACACCCTGCGCGGCGAGTTCTTCGCGGTCAGGGACCAGTACGGGACGGACCTGCGCGGATCCGGGGTGACCCACAAGTTCGCCCGCATACCCGCCGGCCGGGTCTGGCACAGTGGCCGCATCGTCCTCTTCAACCTCGAGGACCGGCCGTGAGGGGGCATCGCGACCTGACCCGCGCCTGCGTCGCCGCGATCCTCTGTGCGCTGGTCGCCGCGCTGGTGCCGTTCGACCTCATCCGCCTGCTGGCGGCGCTGCCGCTGACGCTGTTCCTGCCCGGCTACGCGGTGGTCGCCTGCGCCTTCGGCTCCCAGGAGCTGGCGCCGGCGCAGCGAGCGCTGCTGAGCGTCGCCACCAGCCTGACGATCCTCGTCCTCGGCGCCCTGGTGCTGAACATCTTCCCCTTCGGGCTGACGACCGCGAGCTGGGCGGTGCTGCTGCCGCTGGTCGTGATCGCCGCCTGCCGCGGCGCGGCGCTGCGGCGCGAGCGCCCGGACCGCGCCGCCCGCGGCAACCGCGGCATCTCCCTGCCGCGACCCGCCACCGGCAGCCTCGTGATCGGCGTGGTTGCCCTGGCGATCGCGGTCGCCGCCGTCGCCCTCGCCCAGAAGCCGCTGCCCGCGGACGACGCCGTCGGCTTCACCGCTCTCTGGATGCTGCCGACCGACTCGGGCGAAGACGCGGTCGCCGTCGGCGTCGTCAGCAACCAGCATCACCCCACCTCATACAGGCTCGTGGTGAGCCTCGGAGACAGCCAGTCGCAGACCTACCGGGTCAAGCTCGACCCGGGGGAGGAGCGCACCTACGAAGTCGACGTTCCTCCCGAGCCCGACGGCAGGACCCACGTGGTCGCTTCGCTGTATCGCAAGCAGCGGCCCGATGACCCCTACCGTCGCGTGACCAGCTGGCTCCCGAGGCAAGAGACCCTCCCTTGAGCACGAACCCGCTCGCGGTCGACATAGTCATCACCAACCACGACTACGCCCAGTTCGTCGCGGCGGCGATCGAGAGCGCTTGCGCGCAGACCCATCCCGATGTTCACGTCGTGGTCGTCGACGACGGCTCGGTTGACGACTCGCGACAGGTGCTGCGCCGCTTCGAGGACCGGGTCGAGGTGGTGCTGAAGGAGCAGGGCGGGCAGGCCTCGGCCCTGAACGCGGGCCTCGAACGCTGCCGCGGCGAGGTGCTGCTCGTCCTCGACGCCGACGACGTGCTGCGGCCGCAGGCGGCCGAGCGGGTCGCCGCCGCCTTCGCCGCCGAGCCCGGGCTCTCCAAGGTCCAGTTCCCGATGGAGATCGTCGACGCCGCCGGCGTGCCGACCGGGGAGGTCAAGCCCGGCGGCCATCTGCGGGCGCCGGTTGGCGACCAGCGCCGGGCCGAGCTCGCCTCACCCTTCGACCTGCCCTGGCTGCCGGGAGGTGGGACCGGCTTTCGCACCGAGGCGGTGCGGCGGATCCTGCCGATCCCCGCCGCCGACTACCCGCGCAGCGGCGCCGACTGGTACCTGGTGCACCTGACGGCCCTGCTCGGCGAGGCGGCGCTGCTGGACGAGGTCTGCGCCTCCTACCGGGTCCACGGCGGCAATGCTTACGAGCTGGAGCGCAGCGAGATCGACCTCGACCACGTGCGCGAGGCGATCCTCTTCGCCGGCGCGACGACCCGCTCGCTGGAAGCCCTCGCCGATGAGCTCGGCCTCGAGCGCCCGGCGCGGATCCTCTCCTATGCCGATCTCGCCAACCGGCTGGTCTCGCTGAAGCTCGAGCCGCGGCGCCACCCCATCTCCGGCGACCGCCTGCCCGGCCTCCTCGCCGACGCGCTGCGGGCGACCCGGCGGCGCGAGGACGTCTCGGTCGCGATGAAGGTGCTGCTCGTCGCCTGGTTCGGGTTCGAGGCGATCGCCCCGCGCCGCCTGGCGCGGCCGCTGGCCGAGCTGTTTCTCTTTCCCGCCAGGCGCAGCGGGGTCAACCGCGTCTTGGGAAGATGGCAGCGCTGATGCCGATGCGGATCCTGATCGCCACCGACCACTACCCGCCGTTCATCGGCGGGGCCCATCGTCAGGCGCGACTGATCGCCGCCGGGATGGCCGAGCGCGGTCACGACGTCGCCGTCGCCACCACCTGGCACGGCGGCCTGCCGCCGCTCGACTGGGAAGACAACGTCACGGTCCACCGCCTGCGCCAGATGCGGACCGCCTTCCGTTCGCTGATCCGAGACGAGGTGCAGCGACACCAGCCGCCGTTCCCGGACCCGGTCACGATCGCCGGGCTGCGCCGGCTGATCTCCGGCTTCGAACCCGACGTGATCCACGCCTACGGCTGGCTCGGCTTCTCGGTCGCGGTGGCGCTGGGGCGGCGCCGGATCCCGATGCTGGTCTCGGCTCGCGACTACGGCTACTTCTGCGCCAACCGGACCCTGCTGCACAAGGGCGAGCCCTGCAGCGGTCCCGCCCCGCTGAAGTGCGCCAGCTGCGCCAGCGACTATTACAGCGGCGTCCCGAAGGGGTTGGCGGCGACCGCCGGCGTCTACCTCTGCCGGCCGCTGCTGGCGCGGAAGATGTCCGGGCTGCACAGCGTCAGCACCTTCGTCCACGACGTCACCACCCGCTACCTGTTCGGCCAGGACGGTCCGCCGGCGGACCTGGTCCAGGTGACGATCCCGAGCTTCCAGGACGTCGCCCCCGACGAGGCGGTCGACAGCGCCGATCCCGAGCTCGCCCCCTACCTGGAGCGCCTGCCCACCGCGCCGTTCATCCTCTACGTCGGCGCCTTTCGCCGGGTGAAGGGGCTGGAAACCCTCTTCGACGCCTACACCCGATTGGAGTCGCCGCCGCCGCTGGTCCTGATGGGCACGTTCGAGCGGGATTCTCCGCAGCCGTTCCCGCCCGACGCGGTGGTCCTCACCGACGTGCCGCACAAGGCGGTGATGGCCGCCTGGGACCGGGCGATGTTCGGGGTGATGCCGTCGCTGTGGCCGGAGCCGTTGGGGGCGACCGTGGCCGAGGGGATGAGCCGCGGTAAGCCGGTGATCGGCACCATGCCGGGCGGCCACGCGGACATGCTCACCGAGTCGACCGGGATCCTCGTGCCGCAAGGCGACGTCGACGCGCTGGAGGCGGCGATGGCGGCGCTGATCGGCGACCCCGAGCGGCGCCAGCGGCTTGGAGCGGCCGCG
>DATFQO010000060.1:0-22939 GCA_035264245.1 Solirubrobacterales bacterium | reverse complement strand
GAGGTCGTCTACCACCAGGTGAACGAGAAGCTCGAGGCCCAGGGCGTGATCTTCACCGACATGGACACCGCCCTGCGCGAGCACGAGGACCTGGTCCGCGAGCACTGGGCGACGATCATCCCGCCGAACGACAACAAACTGGCGGCGCTGAACAGCGCCGTCTGGTCGGGCGGCTCGTTCGTCTACGTCCCGGCCGGGGTCAAGGTCGAGATGCCGCTGCAGGCCTACTTCCGGATCAACACCGAGAACATGGGCCAGTTCGAGCGGACGCTGATCATCTGCGAGGAGGGCGCCGACGTCCACTACATCGAGGGCTGCACGGCGCCGGTCTACTCCAGCGACTCGCTGCACTCCGCGGTGGTCGAGATCGTCGCCAAGAAGAGCTCGCGGGTCCGCTACACGACCGTCCAGAACTGGTCGCAGAACGTCTTCAACCTCGTCACCAAGCGCGCGGTCGCCCACGAGAAGGCGACGATGGAGTGGGTCGACTGCAACCTCGGCTCGAAACTGACGATGAAGTACCCGTCGATCTACCTGATGGGCCCCGAAGCTCACGGCGAGATCCTCTCGATCGCCTTCGCCGGCGAGGGCCAGCATCAGGACGCCGGCGGCAAGATCATCCACGCGGCGCCGCGGACCTCGTCCTCGATCTTCTCCAAGTCGATCTCCAAGGACGGCGGCCGGGCGACCTACCGCGGCCTGCTCGAAGTCGCCGACGGGGCGAGCGAATCGCGTTCGAAGGTGGTCTGCGACGCGCTGCTCCTCGACGAGGACTCTCGCTCGGACACCTACCCGACGATCCGGATCGACGAGAACGACGCCGACATCGGCCACGAGGCGACTGTCTCCAAAATCGGCGACGAGCAGCTCTTCTACCTGCAGAGCCGCGGCCTCGACGAGGAGGAGGCCTCGAAGATGATCGTCAACGGCTTCATCGAGCCGGTCACCAAGGAGCTGCCGATGGAGTACGCGGTCGAGCTGAACCGGCTGATCGAGCTGCAGATGGAGGGCTCCATTGGCTGAGGTCGCCGTGCAACCGGCCTGGCTCGACGAGAGGCGCCAGCGCGGCGCCTCTCTCGCGCAGAGCCTCCCCCTCCCCGACCAGAAGGCGAAGGGCTGGGAATTCACCGACCTCTCCGGGCTCGACCTCGACTCCTACGAGGAGGCGAGTGCCTCGCCGGTCGTCTCCGGCGCCGAGGGCGCAATCGTCCTGCCGCTGAGCGAGGCGCTGAGCAGCCACAGCGATCTGCTGCACGAGCGGTTCGGTTCGCTCGTTCCCGTCGAGGACCCCTTCGTCGCCCGCAACGAGGCGGCCTGGCGGGACGGCGTGCTCGTCTACGTCCCCAGCGGCGTGCGGCTGAGCGAGCCGATCCAGATCGAATTGCCGGTCGACACCGCCGGCACGGCGATCAACTGGCGCACCCTGATCGTGCTCGAGGAGGGCGCCGAAGCCGAGGTCTGGGAGCACTGGTCCTCGCCCACCGACGACGTCGACGCGGTGCTGAACAGCGTGGTTGAGCTTGCCGTCGGCCAGGCCGCCACGCTCCGCTACGTCAACACCCAGGACATTTCCGAGCAGGCCTGGATCTTCGCCACCCAGCGAGCCGAGGTGCAGCGCGACGGCCGCCTCGACTGGGCGGCACTCGGCTTCGGCTCGGCCCGCGGCAAGGTGCGGATGGAGACCAAGCTCGCCGGCCCGGGCTCCGAGGCGCGGGTCACCGGCGGCTACGCCGGCGGTCCCGGCCAGCACCTGGACTTCGACACCCTGCAGGAGCACGCCGCCCCGAACACCAACTCCGACCTCGCCTTCCGCGGCGTCCTCGCCGCCGGCGCCACGGCTGTCTGGCGCGGGATGATCAAGGTCGACCCCGGCGCCCAGCAGACCGACGCCTTCCAGGAGAGCCGCAACCTGCTGCTCTCCCCAGAGGCCCACGCCGACGCGATCCCCGGCCTGGAGATCCTCGCCGACGACGTCCGCTGCACCCACGCCGCGGCGATCGCCCAGGTTGACAAGGAGCAGCTGTTCTACCTCACCTCCCGCGGCCTCGACGACGAGGCCGCCAAGGCGCTGATCATCGAAGGCTTCCTCGAGTCGCTGGTCGAACGGCTGGCCGAGGGGCCGGTGCGGGACAGCATCTCCGAGGCGCTCGAGACTCGGTTGGCCGAGATTCTCTAGAGGGACGGAGGTCGCTGGCCCGCGGGTCCTGTCTCCGATCGGGGGCTCTGCCTGTCGGCAGAGCCCTCCCGATCGTCGCCACCCGCGGGAGAAGCGCCTTTCCCTCGGGTCATTAGCTGGCCGCGGAGGATTGCTGCCACTACGAACAGCACCGGTAGCAGGTAGAGAATCCACAGGTAATGGCCGACGTGGGCTAGGGGGAGCACTCGTCTCCGCTACCCGTTGGCTACCGACAGCAGGTAGAGGCCGAAGCAGGTGAAGGCGACCATCACCGCCAGCATCCAGTACTGGGAGGCCGTTGCCTTGCGGTAGTCGGGCCAGTAGACGAGGGCGCGGTCGTGGGCCAGCATCAGGCCGATCACGTGGCCGACGATCAGGGCGCTGACCTGGACGTACCAGATCGCGTTGGCGCTGAGGGCTCGGTAGTCGACCCCTGCGGATGCGGTGCCGAAGAGATCGGTGGTGCCGGTCCCGAGCGGGTCGGAGAGCAGGTAGGTGAACTGCGCCTGCTCCTGGAAGAAGAAGTAGCTGAAGTAGTGGGCGAGGAGGTAGGCGAGCGCGATCGGGATCAGCGTGTGGGCGAAGCCGACGCGCAGCTTCGCGAACGGGGGCGCCCCGGGAACCGTCCGCATCCCCCGCACCCCGAGCAGGTAGATCAGCCCGACGCCGGCGAAGCAGAGCGCGATGAAGATCGTGTCGCTGAGGCGAAGCGCGGCAGTCGGATGCATGCCGGCGTCGGTGAACCAGTTGAAGACGGATTCCAGCGCGTCCTTGAACGCCCCCTCCTGGCCGCCGTCGAAGCTGGTGGTGGCGATCGAGGCGACCACCACGGCCGCGGAGCCGGGGATCGTCGCCCAGGTGGTCGCCGCGGAGAACGGGCGCCGCCGCCGCAGCCTGCCGTCGCGGCTGCCGAAGATGCCGAGCCGGCCGAACATCCCGAAGTAGACGGAGAAGACCTCACCCTTCTCGCACCATTCCCCGACCCCGAAGACGGCCATCATCGCCAGCGTGTAGGCGCTGTAGACGAGGACGGCTACCGCTCCCGCCTCGGGGTCGAGGACGACCCCGCCGCTGCCGTAGACGACCTCGAGCCAGACGACGGCGATCAACCCGATCGCGGCGGGCCAGCGGCCCAGCCACCGGGGATAGGCGAGGTGGGCGGGGCGTTGGCCGGCGATCGCTTGGAAACCGCCGCCGACGGCACGGCCGACAGCCCGCCACGGGTTAAAGGGCCGGAACAGGTCGCCGAAGATCGCCGAGAAGAAGGGAAAGCCGAGCCAGCAGGTGACGAAGAGGAAGGTGAGGGCGAAGTTGCGGTCCGGCGCTTCGGTCCCCTCGAGACCGGCGTAGACCGCGACGCCGAGGAGGAAGATGCCGACCGCGCCGCAGAGGACCTGCGCCGGCAGGCCGAGCAGGGCGGCGGAAAGCCGCTCCCCCAGCGGCCGCGCGTGTTCGTCCTCGAACTTCGGCTCGCGCCAGGCGGCGGAGAGCGCGAAGAAGGAGACGATGAGGACGATCGATGCCGCCCAGGCGAACAGCCAGGCAGGGACCGGGAGGTCCTGCCTGGCCGCAAGCGCGTGGGCGAAGGGGATGAAGGTCACGGCTCGACCTTCAGCTCCAGGATCTGTTCGCCCCGACCCTCGAGCTCGACCTCGAAGACCCCTTCGATTTCGGCTGGGAGGTCGTAGGTGACGGTGCCGCCGCCCTTCGGAACCTCCTTTGCCACGTCATAGCCGTGGAGGTGGATCTCTTCTTCGAACGGGACCTTGACCTCGAAGCGGATCCGGTCGCCCTTCTTGTAGGTGAGATTGGCAATTCCACCCACCGGTTCTCCCTGCTTGCTGACGACGATGGTCGGCACCTTGCCGGCCCCGGTGGTGGTGCTCGGGTCGTTGCTGCTGTCGTCTCCACCGCCTAGGACGATGAAGAGGACGACGGCCGCGACTACCAAGACCACGCCAATAAGTGCGGTTCTCGTATTCATGCTGTGCTCCTTTCGCGCGAGGGCCGCGCGGATTCAGATCGCGTGGTTCCTTTTGCACGACATAGGTGAAAAAGGAACCGCGACTTGCCGGATCGGGATCAGGCGGGGAGCGGCGGCGGGCGTTGGGCGAGCCCGAGGGCGATCAGCAGGCCGCCGGCGGGCGCGGAGGCGCGCGGCGGCTTCGGCAGGGCGGGACGGCGATCGGCGTCGCGGGTGCGTCGGGCACCGGAGGCGATCCGCTCCGAGAGGCGGACGATCGCCTCGCAGCCGGGGTAGTGGCCGAGCAGCAGCGTCAGCAGCAATCCCAATAGCGGCAACGCCGGAAGCAGGAATGCGACGAGCTCGGTCACGGGGTCAGGATACTGTCCGGCCTCAAGCACCCCTAAATGCGCCCTGGACGAGACAACATCGCCGCCCCCGACCTCCTCCCCGGCCTCGCCTGGGTCGGCACCGAACCGGAGTCGATGCCGGCGCTGACCGCGGGCGGGCCGGCGCTCGTGCACTTCGTCGAATACGCGCAGCTGAACAGCGTCCGCACCCTCCCCTACCTGGCCGAGTGGCGACAGCGCTACCAGGAGGCGGGGTTGAGTGTGATCGGCGTCCAGGCGCCGCGCTTCCCCTTCGCCGCCCAGCCGACGCAGGTCGCCGCCGGTCTGGAGCGCCTCGGGGTCGAGTTCCCGGTCGCGATCGACGCCGACCACGAGCTCTGGGCCGCCTACGGCTGCGAGGGCTGGCCGAGCCTCTTCCTCTGGAGCCTCGGCGGGTCGCTCTCCTGGGCCCACTTCGGCGAGGGCGAATACCTGGCGACCGAGGAAGCGATCCAGGCCGAGCTGCGCGAGATCGACGCCCTGCAGGACCTACCCGAGCCGATGGCGCCACTGCGCGCAACCGACGGCCCCGGCGCCCGCGTCATCCCCCCAACGTCGGAGATCTTCCCCGGCGGATCCTGGCGGCAACCCTGGGTAGCCGGAGAGGACGGCGAGGACCTGGCCGTCGACTACCAGGCGGGTGGCGCTTTCGCGACGGTCGAGGGAGAGGGCGAGATCGAGGTCGAGATCGACGGCGAGTGGACGACGCTCCCGAGCGATCCCGTCCCGGGCCTACGCACCCTGGCCGAGCATCCATGCCACGAAGCCCACAGCCTGATCCTGCGCCCGGCGCCCGGCATCCGGGTCTGGTCGCTCAGCTTCGCCCCGGGCGTACCCTGAACCCAGCTTCACCCGCTGCCCGCCACCCCCAGACCGCGAGGAGAAACGATGATCACCAAGACCGACTTCATCGGCGTCCCGTCCACCGACGCCGAGCGCTCGCGCGCCTTCTACGTCGAGACCCTCGGCCTGCGCGCCGATGAGAAAAGTCGCTTCGAGTGCTGGGCGGGCGACACCTGCTTCGGCATCTGGGAACCGGCGAAAATGGGATTCGAGTTCGCGCCACAGAAGAACGCCCACCCCGCCCTGCACGTCGACGACGTCGCCGCCGCGCGAGCCGAGCTGGAGGCCAAAGGCGTCGAGTTCAACGGCGAGACCTTCGACACCGGCGTCTGCCACATGGCGCTGTTCACCGATCCCGACGGCAACGACCTGATGCTGCACCGGCGCTACGCGCCATACGAGTGAGTGTTTGGTGAGTTTTGGGCGCTATGGCGCCCAAAACTCACCACTCGTCAGGCCCGCGCGGCGACCTCGTCGCGGATCTCCTTCGGGAGCATGAAGCGGACGTCCTCGTGGACGGTCCGCAGCTCCGAGACGTCCTCGGCGCCGCGGTCGCGGAAGAACGAGACGAGGCTCTCGACCAGCTCCTCGGGGGCCGAGGCGCCGGAGGTGATGCCGACCGTCTGGACTCCCTCCAGCCATTCCTCCTGGACCTGGGAGTGGTTGTCGATCAGGTGCGAGGCGGCGCCGTGTTCGCGGGCGACCTCGACCAGGCGGTTCGAGTTGGAGGAGTTGGTCGAGCCGATCACCAGGACCAGGTCGCACTCGCGGGCCAGCTGCTTGACGGCGATCTGGCGGTTGGTGGTCGCGTAACAGATGTCGTCTGACTTGCTGCTGACGATGCCGGGGAACTTGGCCCGCAGCGCGGCGATCACCTCAGCGGTCTCGTCGACCGAGAGCGTCGTCTGGGTGATGAAGGCGACTTTGTCCGGGTCCGGGACCCGGAGGCTCGCGACTTCGTCGGCGGTTTCGATCAGGACGATGCTGTCGGGCGCCTCGCCGGTCGTCCCTTCGACCTCCTCGTGGCCCTGGTGGCCGATCATGATGATCGTGTAGCCCTGGGCGGCGAAGCGGCGGGCGGAGACGTGGACCTTGGTCACCAGCGGACAGGTGGCGTCGATCGTCCGCAGGCCGCGGGTGGCGGCGTTCTCGTGCACGCTGGGGGCGACGCCGTGGGCGGAGAAGACGACCATCGCGCCCTCGGGCACCTCGGTCTCCTCCTCGACGAAGATCGCCCCGCGCTTGGCCAGTTCCTCGACCACGTGCTTGTTGTGGACGATCTCCTTGCGCACGTAGACGGGCGCGCCATGGAGCTCGAGCGCGCGCTCGACCGTCTGCACGGCCCGGTCGACGCCGGCGCAGTAGCCGCGCGGCGCGGCAAGAAGCACCCGCTTCGGGGCGCTGGCGGTGGCTGCCATACATGCAGGGTAGCGAGGGAGAGCTTGCGACTGGCGTCGCGGGAGTGCCCCGAAATTGCGGCATAAGTAGCCTTGCTGGATGGCAACCTCCGGACGCCACCTCGATCGCCTCACCGCCGTCGACGCCTCGTTCCTGACCAACGAGAGCTCCAGCAGCCACATGCACGTCGGCGCGATCCTGATCTTCGAGGGGCCGCCGCCCAAGTACACCGACCTGGTCGAGCACGTCCGCAGCCGCCTGCCGCTGGTGCCGCGCTTCCGCCAGAAGCTGGTGGTGCCGCCGCTGGAGGCGGGCCGGCCTCTCTGGGCCGACGACGTCAACTTCAACCTGACCTACCACATCCGCCACACCGCGCTGCCCGAACCGGGCGGCGAGCCGCAGCTGAAGCAGCTGGCCGGGCGGGTCTTCTCGCAGCAGCTGGATCGGTCCAAGCCGCTCTGGGAGCTGTGGCTGGCGCAGAACCTGGAGCGCGATCGCTTTGCGATCCTGACCAAGACCCACCACGCGATGGTCGACGGCGTCTCCGGCGTCGACATCGGCACCGTCCTCTTCGACCTGGAGCGCGACGCGAAGCCGACGCAGCTTGAGGACGACTGGGTGCCGCAGCCCGAACCCGGCACGACCGAGCTCGTCGCCCGCGGCGTTGCCGACATGGTCGCCGCACCGGTGAAGCTGGCCGAGCGGGTGGTCGACGTCGTCCGCAACCCGGAGACGACGGCGAAAAAGGCGGTCGAGGCGCTGGAGGGCGTCGGCGAGATAGTCAGCGCCTTCGCCGACCCGGCGCCGGACGTGCCGCTGAACGAGGAGATCGGACCGCACCGCCGCTACGTCTGGGCACGCTCGGAGCTGGCCACCTTCAAGGGGATCAAGGACACTCTCGGAGGCACGGTCAACGACGTCGTCCTCGCCGTCGTCACCGGCGCCCTGCGCAAGTGGCTCGACGGCCGCGGCGTGCGCACCGAGGGGCTGGAGCTGCGGGCGCTGGTCCCGGTCTCGATTCGAACGCAGGACGAGCGTGGCGACCTCGGCAACCGGATCGCGCTGATGCGGGGGCCGCTGCCGGTCTACATCGAGGACCCGGTGCGGCGGCTGCGCACGATCAGCGACGCGATGGCCGGCCTGAAGCGCTCCAAACAGGCGCTGGGCGCCGAAGTCATCTCGCGCTTCAACGACTTCGCGCCGCCGACCCTGCTGGCGCAGGCCTCGCGGATCAACTTCTCCACCCGCCTCTTCAACCTGATCGTCACCAACGTGCCGGGGCCGCAGCTGCCCCTCTTCGTGCTGGGCCGGGAACTGGAGGAAGTCTTCCCGGTCGCCTTCCTGCCGCAGAACCACTGCCTCGCGGTGGCGATCATGAGCTACAACGGCAAGGTCGGCTTCGGCCTGCTCGCCGACTACGACTGCATGGAAGACATCGACGTCGTCAGCAACGGCCTCAGCGAATCGCTGGCCGAGCTCGAGGCGGCCGCGGGCCGCGCCGTCAAAGCCGCCTGACCCCACTCCCTAGGCTTTCTCCATGCCCCTGCTCCTGATCCTGCTCTTCATCGTCGTCCCGATCGCGGAGCTCTACGTGATCATCCAGGTCGGTCAGCTGATCGGCGTGGTGCCGACGCTGGTCCTGCTGCTGGCCGACGCGGTGCTCGGCTCGATGCTGCTGAAACACGAGGGGCGCGGCGCCTGGCGGCGGTTCAACGAGGCGCTGGCGGGGCGGCGCTTCCCGGGCCGCGAGGTCGCCGACGGCGCGTTGATCATCGTCGGCGGCACCCTGCTGCTGACGCCGGGCTTCATCACCGACATCTTCGGACTGTTCCTGCTGCTGCCGCCGACCCGGGCGGTCACCCGCCGGCTGCTGAAACGGTTCACGATCGGGCGCTTCACGGTGGTCGGGATGCCCGGCGGCGGGCCCGGCCCGTTCGGCCCGCCGAGCGGCGGCCAGCGGCCGAACCGCGACTACGACTTCGAGGGCAGCGCCGAAGAGGTGCCGCCCCAGGGCGACGGCGAGCCGCGACTTCCCGGCGGCGACCGGGGCTGAGGCGATGGCAGAGGAGCGGCAGACGCGGCGGCTCCTCCTCCGCCCCCCGACCCCCGCGGACCGCGCCCTCTACCACGCCCACTTCACCCAGCCGGCGATCGAGCGCTGGCTGCGACCGCCTCCCCTGCCCCGCTTCGAGGCCAACGTCCTCGACGAGCTGGTCGACGGCGACTGCGCCCACTGGTCCGACCACGGCTTCGGGCCCTGGATCGTGATCGAGAAGGAGACGGGCGCCTTCGCCGGCCGCGGCGGCCTGCACTGGACCGCGGTCGAAGGGACCGCCGAGGTCGAGCTTCCCTGGAGCATCGAGCCGCGCCTGCAGGGTCAGGGCATCGCGACGGAGGCCGCGAATGCCGCGGTCGAATGGGCGGCTGAGATGCGCTTCGAGCAGGTGGTGGCGCTGGTGCTGCCCACCAACTCCGCCTCGCGGCGGGTCGCCGAGAAGGTCGGGTTTGCGGCGGACGAGGAGATCCTTCACGCCGGCCTGCCGCACCTGCTCTTCCGGCTGCTTGCCAAAACTGGCTGAGCAGCCAGTAGTATCCCGCCCCTGTGGCTGACCAGGCTGAGATCGCTGCCGGAGGAGGAGAGGTCGAGGACGCCCTCGTGCTCGAGCGTGAGCACTGGCAGAGCGGCCCGCCGCTGGAGCTGTTCAAGCGGATGCGCGGTCAATGCCCCGTCCACTGGACCTCGGAAGTGACCGAGCTGCCGCAGGCCGAGGGCTTCTGGTCGGTGACCACGGCCGACGACGTCCACAAGGTCAGCCGCGACTGGGAGACCTACTCCTCCGAACTCGGCGGCGTCGTCGTGATCGACGAGGTCTTCCCGATCGAGCTGGCGCGGGCGATGTTCATCGGCATGGACCCGCCCAAGCACGACCGGCTGAAGGCGCTCTTCCAGGCGGGCTTCACGCCGAAGCGGATCGCGGCGCACGAGGGGGCGATCCGCGAGATCGTCACCGGCACCCTCGACCGGCTCGAGGGCCGCGATGCGTGCGACCTCGTCACCGACGTCGCCCAGCCCGCCGTCTCCCGCGTGATCGGCAGCTTCATGGGGATTCCCGAGGAGGACGACGCCGCCTGGGCCGAGCTGATGAACATGGCGTTGGCGGCCAACGACCCGGACTACAGCCCCGACGCCGAGAGCGTCGAAGCGACGATCCAGGAAGCGATCCAGCAGATCTTCGCCCGCTGTGGGGAGATGATCGCCGAGCGCCGCGAGAACCCGACCGACGACCTGACCAGCGTCCTCGTCCACGCCGAAGTCGAAGGCGAGAAGATCGAGGAGCACGAGATCGTGATGGGCTTCTTCCTCCTCGTCGCCGCCGGTAACGACAGCACCAAGGCGACCTACTCGAGCGCCGTGCGAGCGCTGATGGAAAACCCCGAGCAGCGCCAGAAGCTGGTCGACGACCCCTCGCTCATCCCCGGCGCGGTCGAGGAGGCGCTGCGGATGTTCCCCGCCTTCGCCCACTTCCGCCGCACCGCGACCAAGGACACCGAGCTTGGCGGCCAGCAGATCAAAGAGGGCGAGAAGGTGGTCATGTGGTACGCCTCCTCCAACCGCGATGAGACGCGCTACGAGGACCCCGACCGCTTCGACGTCCTCCGCAACCCCGACCACCAGGCCTTCGGCGCCGGCGGTCGCCACTTCTGCCTAGGCGCCGCCCTGGCCCGGCTGGAGCTGAAGATCCTGCTCGAGGAGACGCTGAAGCGCTACCCGGCGATGGAGATGACGGGCGCCCCGGTTTACGTCGAGTCAGGCTTCCTCAATCAGATGAAATCGCTGCCGGTCCGGCTCGCCTAGCGCCGAAAGCGCACAACGATCTCGAAGCCTCCGACGAGATCAGCAGGTTATACTACCCCGGTATGACGCAGAAAATGGGAGCAAAAGGGCAGGTCGTCATTCCCAAGGACTTACGCGACCAGGTCGGTCTCGGTCCTGGCGCTGACGTGTCTTTCGAGCATGTTGACGACGGGATCGTCATCCGCCGGGTCGAACGAGGCTCGAATCTGCGAGGCAGGTTCGCGGGAAGCGGCATGGCCGAGCGGCTTCTAGAGGACCGCCGCAGCGAGCCCCGATAGCCGGTGAAGTCCTGTCTCGATTCATGGGCTGTGCTGGCATGGCTCGACGGCGATGAGCCCGCGGCCACCGTGGTCGCCGCGGCGTTAGAGCGTGAACGACCGCCGATGAGCTGGATCAATCTGGTCGAGGTCCACTACCGGACGATTCGTGACCACGGCCGCCAAGAGGCAGACGAGGTACTCGCCGAGCTACGCCCGCAGGTCACCGAGCAGTTGCCCGGCGTCTCCGCCATGCGCGCTGTCGCGGAAGTCAAGGCAGCGAATCCGATCGCCTTGGCCGATTGCTTTGCCATCGCGCTCGCGGATGCCGAGGGGGCACAACTCCTAACCGGTGACCCCGAGATTGTCAATCGGGCCGACGAGTTGCCCTGCGGCGTCGTGGACCTCCGTACCGCTGACGCCTAGCTAGAACCCCAGCGCGAACTTGGCGTCCTCGGTCATCATCTCCGGGGTCCAGGCCGGGTCGAAGACCATCTTGGGATGGACGCCGGTGACGCCGGGGAGGTCGCCGACGAACTCGCGCATCTGCTCGGAGACCTGGGGGCCGATCGGGCAGGCGGGGGTCGTCAGGGTGAAGGTGACGTAGACGTCGTTGCCCTCGATGTTGACGTCGTAGACGAGGCCGAGGGAGACGAAGTCGAGGCCGAGCTCGGGGTCGATGACCTCCTCGAGCACCTCGTAGACGTCCTCCTCGGTGAGGGTTTCGTCCTGGGCGTTGGGGGTGGCCGGGGCCTGGTCGGACGCGGCTGCGGGGTTCTCAGACATGCCCCCATGGTAGCCGGGCGCTACGCCGGCTCCGGGGGCGGTCCCTCCCTCGCCGGCGCCAGCCGCAGCTGGAACCAGCCGACGTCGCGCCAGGCGCCGTGCTTCCAGCCGATGTCGCGGTTGACACCGATCCGCTCGAAGCCGAGGCTCTCGTGCAGGCCGACGCTGGCCTCGTTCGGCAGCGTGATCCCGGCGCAGGCCATGCGGAAGCCGCGCTCGCGCAGGCGATCGAAGAGGTCTTCATAGAGGGCGCGGCCGACGCCGGCGCCGCGGGCGGCCCCGGCGACGTAGACCGAGACGCTGGCGCTCCAGCGGTAGGCGGGACGCTCGTTGAAGGCGGTCGCGTAGGCGTAGCCGATCACCTCCCCCTCCCGCTCGGCGACGAGCCAGGCGTGGCTGGTGCCGCAGCGCTCGATCCGCGCCGCCATCTCGGTCGCGTCGGGCGCCCGTTCCTCGAACGAGACCGAGCTGCCCTCGACGTGCGGCGCGTAGATCGCCGCGCAGGCGGCGGCGTCGCGGGCGGGGTCGGCATCTCGGATCCGCGGCTCTGACATGGGAGGGCAATCTAAAGCCGCTCGAGAGTGTGGTTGAGGTTCGGCCTCTTATGGATGCCAAAGCTCAACCACACCCCGGCGAGCACTAGGCTGCCGGGCATGAGCGAGAGCGGCCCAGTCGTGCGGCGGTCGATCGGGATCGTCTTCTCCGACGGCGGCCTGCTGGCACTCAGCGCGAGCCTTCCGGCCGGCGCCGAGGCGCATGGCGAAGAGGAGGTCGCCGCGGTCCTCTGCGACCCTGACGGAGCCCCGCTGCGGTTCGAGGAATCGCTGCTCTCGACCCAGTACGGCGAGGACGGCGTCCAGCGGCGCGCGACGCTGGAGCTCTGGCCCGACGTCGAGGAGATGCGGCCGCTGCGCGGCGCCGGGACGCTGATCAACTCTGTCCGCGTACGCCGCCGGGGTCTAGATTCCGAGATCGCCTTCTTCCGCTGGTCGGTCGAGGGGCGCGAGGGGCTCGGCACCTACGAGGTCGCCCGCAGCGCCGATGGCTGAGCTCGAGGCGGTCGTCTCCGACTTCGGCGGCGTCCTCACCACGCCGCTGCTGAGCTCCTTCGTCGCCGTCCAGGACGAGATCGGGATCTCCCCAGAGGAGCTCGGCGAGGCGATGCGCGCCGCGACCGAGAAGCGGGGCGAAAACCCGCTCTTCGAGCTGGAGCGCGGGGAGATCGCGGAGACCAATTTCCTCGACCTGCTCAGCGACGCACTGGAGCCGCTGGCCGGGCACCGCCCCCACCTGCACCGCTTCCGCGAGATCTACTTCGAGGCGCTGCACCCGAACGAGGAGATGATCGCGCTGATGCGCGAGCTGAAGACGAGCGGGCTGAAGATGGCGATGCTGACCAACAACGTGCGCGAGTGGGAGCCGCTCTGGCGCTCGATGCTGCCGGTCGACGAGATCTTCGAGGAGATCGTCGACTCCGCCTTCGTCGGCTGTCGCAAGCCGGAAGCGCGGATCTACGACCTGACCCTGGAGCGGATCGGGCTGCCGGCCGAGGCGTGCCTCTTCGTTGACGACCTGGCACCGAACATCGAGGGCGCCGAGGCGGCCGGGATGAGCGCCGTCCACTTCCGCGACAACGCCCAGGCGATCGCCGAGATCCGCGCCGCGCTCGGCCTCGGCTAGGCGCGCTCGCGCTCGACGGCAGCGCCGTTGCCGCCGTGCGACGGCGCTTGACGCCAGCGGCGGGCGAACGGCAGCCGCCAGCTGTGGGGCGCAATCAGGGCGCCGATCTCCGATGGCCCCCAGGAGCCCTGCGGATACGGCTTCACCGGTGGCGGGTCCGCCAGCAGCGGTTCGGAGGCTTCCCAGAGGCGCTCGATCCCCTCCGCCGTGGTGAACAGCGTGCGGTCGCCGATCATCGCGTCGCGGATCAGCCGCTCGTAGGCCTCGACCGTCTCGCCGCCGTAGTCGGTTTCCTCGAGCGAGAACTGCATGCTCGCCTTGTCGAGCACCATCCCCATCCCCGGCCGCTTGCCGTAGAAGGAGAGCGAGACGCGGGAGGACTCATCGAGGTCGAAGGTGAGGTGGTCGGGGCCGTAGCGGCCGACCCGCGAGTGCTGGGGGAACATCGCGTGCGGCGGCTCGCGGAAGGCGATCGAGATGATCCGCGCGCCTTCGCCCATCCGCTTGCCGGTCCGCAGGTAGAACGGGACCCCGCTCCAGCGCCAGTTGTCCAGTTCGCAGCGCAGGGCGATGAAGGTCTCGGTGCTGGAGTGGGAATCGACCCCCTCCTCCTCGCGGTAGCCCTCGTACTGGCCGCGGACGACCTGGGCGGGAGCCAGCGGCTGCAGGCTGCGAAAGACCTTGTTCTTCTCCTCGGTGATCGGCCCCGGCGCCAGCTCCGTCGGCGGCTCCATCGCGACGAAGGCGAGGATCTGGAAGAGGTGGGTGACGACCATGTCGCGGAAGGCGCCGGTCTTCTCGTAGAAGGCGGCGCGGGAGCCGACCGCGAGCGTCTCCGGCACGTCGATCTGGATGTGGTCGATGTGGTTGCGGTTCCAGATCGGCTCGAAGAGGCCGTTGGCGAAGCGCAGCGCGAGGATGTTCTGGGCCGCCTCTTTACCGAGGAAGTGGTCGATGCGGAAGACCCGGTCCTCGTCGATCACATCGTGGACCATCTCGTTCAGCTCGAGGGCGCTGGCGAGGTCGGTCCCGAAGGGCTTCTCCATGATCACCCGCGAGCGCTTCGAGAGCCCGCACGTCTTCAGCATCTGGATCACGTCGGGAGCGGCGGTCGGCGGCACGCTGAGGTAGTGGAGCAGTTGCATCTCCGGGCCGAGCGACTCCTCGGCTCGGTCGACCGCCTGCTTCAGCCCCTCCGGCGCCCGCGCGTGCGGCACGTAGGACAGGCGGCAGGAAAACTCGTGCCACTCCTCGCCGCCGAAGGCGTGGCGGGCGTGCTCGCGGCAGGCCTCTTCGGCGATCGCCCGGAAGCGGGCGTCGTTGATCTCCTCCATCGAGACCCCGATGATCCGGAACTCCGGCATCAGCCCCGCCTGGAAGAGCCGCAGCAGTCCCGGCAGCAGCTTGCGCCGCGCCAGGTCGCCGGTGGCGCCGAAGATGACTATCGCTTGCGGGGGAACGTCCAACTAGTTATCGCTACCCGCCCGGTCCCACACGTAAAGCTCCAGCGCCTCGGCGGCTAACTCCATCAGGCGTGGGGGGCCGAGGAGGCCTAGGACCAGCTCCAGCGCGTCCTCCTCGGTGACGCCGGAGTCGACCGCCTCCTCGCCGCGGAAGCCGGCGGCGAGCTTGAGGGCCTCGCGGCGGTTGTCGCCGAGGGAGCCGAAGGCCGCCATCAGGAAGTCGCGGTTGGGGACCGGCTGGCCCGCCTCGAGCGAGCCGTGCCAGGCGGCGAGCATCGAGAGGTCGTGCTCGTCGAGCTCGGAGATCGCCTTCGCGTAGTGGACTTCGAGCTCGGACTCGGGGATCTCGTCCACCCAGGCGCGCACCGCCTCCCCGAGGAGCTGGCGGCGAGCCTCTCGCCCGACTGAGTCGGCGATTGCCCGGATGGCGTCGGCTGGGTCTACGAAGCAGAGGGACATTGCAGATGAATCTAGAGGCGGCCGATGACGCCAAAAGATGCCCGCTAACCCCCCACTTTGCGGGGTCGTGCGGGGTCCCCTGGCGACGACGCCGGACCCGTCCCTAGGCTCGGGTGGGTGCCGCTGAGACTGATCCACGGACCCCCGAACGCGGGCAAGCGCGGCGAGGTCCTGCGCGGCTTCAGGAGCGCCCTCGACCGCGACCCCGTCCTCGTCCTGCCGACCGCCGACGACGTCTTCGACTTCGAGCGCGAGCTCTGCGCCGGAGGCGCCCTGCTGGGCGGCGCGGCGATGACCTTCGCCGCCCTCTTCCGCACCGTCGCGGCCGCCGCCGGAGCGCCCCCCGCCGCCGAGCTCTCCCCCGCCCAGCGGCTGCGCGCGATCGCGGTGGCGATCGAGTCGCGCCGCGCCCGCCTGGGGCCGCTGCGGATCTCCGCCGGCCGCCCCCGCTTCGCCGCGGCGCTGGAGCGGCTGCTCGACGAGCTGCAGGCGGCCGGGGTCGAGCCCGAGGAGGTCGAGGCCAGCGCCGCGACCCTGGAGGGCTCCGCCTACCTCAGCGACCTCGCCGCGCTCTACGCCGGCTACGAGGAGGTGCGGCGGCGCACCGGCCGCGACGACGCCCACGGCATCGCCCGCGAGGCGGTCGCGCAGCTGCGCCGCGACGGCTCCTTCTGGGGCGGGCGGCCGGTCTTCCTCTATGGCTTCGACGACCTCACCGAGGACCAGCTGGAGATGGTCGCCGCCCTCGCCGAGCGCGCCGAGGTGAACGTCGCCCTCCCCTACGAAGAGGACAGCCCCGCGCTGGAGGTCCGCGGCCGGCTCCTCGGCCGCCTGCGCGAGCGGATCGGCTGCGAGGCGGAGGCCGTCATACCGGTGGACCCTGGCAACACGATCAGCCCGCTGCTCTTCCATCTGACCAGCGCCTTCGGGATGCCCCGCCCGCGGCGGGCCGAGGCGGACGGCAGCCTCACGCTGCTGCGCTCGGCGGGCACTCGCGCCGAGGCGGAGGCGATCGCCACCCACGTCTCACGACTGATCGGCGAAGGGTCCAGCCACGACGAGGTCGCGGTCGCCCTGCGCGACCCCTCGCGCCGCGGGCCGGAGATCGCCGCCGCGCTGGAGGCGAATGAGATCGCCGTCGCCCTCGAGGCCGAGGTGCCGGTCGCCGGCACGGGCGTCGGCGGCGCCCTCCTCGCCCTGCTCGAGTCGGAGTTCGGCAGCCGCCGGGCAGGCGACTTCCTCCGCTACCTGCGCGGCCCGTCGGGCTTCTCGCCCCGGCGGATCGACTGGTTCGAGCGGCGCATCCGCCGCCGCCGGGTGCGCGACGCCGGGACCGCGCTGCTGCTCTGGCAGGGGGAGGACGGCGAGCCGCCCCGCGACCTCCAGCGCTTGCGGGCTGCCGCCGCGCGCTCGCCGGCGGAGCTGGCGGCGGCCGTCGGGGCGCTGGCGGCGACGATGGCCTCGCGGCCGCTGCGCGACAGCGGCGACGGGCCGATGCCGCCGCGCGGTGACGGCCTGGAGATGCGCGCCGCTGCGGCGATCTCGGCGGCGCTCGCCGACTTGGCCGAGCTCGGGGAGCTCGCCCCACGACCAGCCGAGCTGGCGGCGGTGATCGCGGAGCTCGAGTTCCGAGCCTGGTCGGGGCCGGTCGAGGGACGGGTGCGGATCGCCAGTCCCTACCGGCTGCGGGCCGCCCGCTTCGACCACGTCGTCGTCGGCTCCCTGCAGGACGGCGAGTTCCCCCGCCGCGACCGCGGCGCCGACCCTTTCCTCTCCGACGGCCAGCGCCAGACGCTGGGGCTGGACCCGCGGCGCGACAGCGAAGCCGAGGAGCGCTACCTCTTCCACGCCTGCCTCGCCCTCCCCCGCCGCGGCCTCGCCCTCAGCTACCGCGACAGCGACGAGGACGGCGCCGCAACCGCCCGCTCGCCGCTGCTCGACGACGTGCGCGCACTGCTGGCGCCGGCGCCCGAGGGGAGCGGTCCCGACCCGGTCGAGGAGGAGATAACCCTCACCCGCGCCGTGGCCCGGGTGGTGGCGCCGCTGGCCGAGGCAGCGTCTGAGAACGAACTGGCGCGGGCGCTGGCAGCGCACGGTCCCGCCGCCGACGCCCCGGCGCTGCTCGGCGATGTGGGGGTCGGCGGCGAGCTGGCGGCGCGGCTGCTCGACCGCCTGGCGCGGGCGCGGCACGCGGAGGCGGCCTCCCGCGCCCCGGGGCCGCTGACCAACCCCGCCGCGCTGGAGTCGCTTGCCGCCGTCCCCGCCTACGGCGGCACCACCCTGGAGGAGTTCGACCTCTGCTCCTACCGCTGGTTCGCCGGCCACGAGCTCGACCCGCAGTTGCTCGACCCCGTCCCCGACCCGCTGGTCCAGGGCGGGCTGATGCACGAGGCGCTCGACCGGCTCTACCGCGAGCGGCCGGGAGGCGACGCGCTGCCGCGGCCGGGGAGCCTCGCCGCCTGGCACGAGCGCGGCCGCGAGCTGGTGGCCGAGGTCGTTGCCGAGCGCGAGCTCGGCGACCATCCCGCCGAGCGGGCGATGGCGCGGCGGGTCGTGCGATTGCTTGAGCGCTTCCTCGCCGAAGAGGCCGAGCGCGAGACTGGCGGCTTCGAGCCCTGGCTGCTGGAGGCGCGCTTCGGCGAGCATCCCGACGCCGAGCGCCCGGCGCTGGACCTCGGCGGCTGGGGCCTGCACGGCGCCGTCGACCGGGTCGACCGCTCCGGCGACGGGCGCGCCGTGGTGATCGACTACAAGCTCGCCGGCCAGGTAACCCCGCGCGAGAAGTTCGAGGAGCGGGCGAAGCTGCAGCTGCCGCTCTACCTGCTGGCGGTCGCCGAGCACTGGGGGGCGGAGCCGGTCGGCGCGCTGTACCACCCGCTGCGCGCCACCTCAGTGCGGCGCCCGCGTGGCGTCGTCTCCAGTGAGGCGGCAGAGGAACTCGGCGGCTACGGCCTCTACTCCGGCGACGTGGTCGATCCCGAGGGTCTGGAGGAGCTGCTGGACGAGACGCGCCAGCGCGGGGCCGCGATCGTCGCCCGCATGCGCGGCGGCGAGATCCGCCGCGACCCGGGGCCGCGACCCGGCCTGCGCGGTCACGACGTCTGCCCCGCCTACTGCACCTTCGCCTCGATCTGCCGCCGCGACCGGGCGCCCCGCTACGAGCAGGAAGAGGAGGCCGAGGAGCGATGAGCGCCGAGCCGGCCAGCGTCGCCGCCCCCCGCCAGCCGACCCCCGAGCAGGCGGCGGCGATTGGCGTCCGCGGCAAGGACGTGCTGCTCGAGGCCGGGGCGGGCACCGGCAAGACCGGGGTGATGGTCGAGCGCTACTGCCGCCTTGTCTGCGACAGCGGCCTCTCCCCCGACGCCGTCCTCGCCTTCACCTTCACCGACAAGGCCGCGGCCGAGCTGCGCCAGCGGATCCGCATCGAGCTGGCGCGGCGGGCCGAGCGCGGCTCGGAGCGAGCGGCGGCGGCGCTGGCCGGGATCGGCAGCGCCTGGGTGACGACGATCCACGGCTTCTGCAACCGCGTCATCGCCGCCCATCCCGTCGCCGCCGGGGTCGACCCCGGCTTCCGCGTCCTCGACGCGCCAGAGACCGCGCGCGCCGCCCGCGAGGCCTTCGACGACGCCCTGGTCGAGTTTCTAGGAGCGGGCGAGACCGCCCAAGACAATGCCGCCCGCGAGGAGACCGTCGCCGCCTTCGACGTCGAGGGTCTGCGGGGGATGATCGCCGGAGTCCACGCCGAGCTCCGCAGCCGAGGCGTCGCCGTGCCGCGGCTGCCTGACCCGCCCTCGTCCGACCCCGAGGCGGCGATCGCCGGCGCGATCGAAGCAGCCGGCGAGTGCCTGGCGGAGCTGAAGGAGGGCGACGCGAAACGGGAGCCGCTGGAGCGGGCGCTGGGGGTACTCGGAGCGCCTGGTCCAGCGCCGAGCCTCGACGAACTGAGGACGCTCGCCACGAACAGCCGGGCGAAATCGATTGCTCCGTATAAGGAGGCGATCGACGCCGCGATCTCGCGCGTTGCCGAGGCGGGCGAGGGCGCCATCGCCTACAGGCATTTGGCCGAGCTGCTCGAGCTCTTCTCGGCCCGCTTCGAGGCGGCGAAGAGCGACCGAGCCGGGATCGACTTCGAGGACCTGCAGATCCTCGCCGCGCGCCTGCTGGAGCGGGCCGAGATCGGCGAGCACTACCGGGCCCGCTTCCGCCAGATCCTCGTCGACGAGTTCCAGGACACCAACCGGCTGCAGCTGCGGCTGATCGAGGCGCTGCGCGGGCCGCGGACCGAGCTGGTCGCGGTAGGCGACGAGCTGCAGTCGATCTACGGCTTCCGCCATGCCGACCTCGAGGTCTTCCGCCGCCAGCGCGAGGAGGCCGAGCGCCGCGCCGACGCCGAGCTGATGCGCCTCAGCGGCAACTTCCGCTCGCGACCCGAGATCGTCGGCGCGGTCAACCTCTGCGGCGAGGCGCTGCTCGGCTCGGCCTACCGGCCGCTGCGGGTGGGGGCGGTCGCGGAGGAGCCAGCAGCCGGCGAGAACCCGGCGGTCGAGCTGCTGCTGACCGCCCGCGACGGCTGGGACGAGGACGGGATCGAGCTGGAGCCGGCGATCGACGGCTCCACCCCGCTCAACTGCCTGGCCGAGGCGCGGTTCGTCGCCGAGCGCCTGCGCGAGCTCGCCGATTCGGGCGTACCCCGGGGCGAGATGGTCGTCCTGCTGCGCGCCTACACCCACCTCGACGCCTACGAGGACTCGCTCGAACGCGCCGGCCTGCGCCCCTACGTCGTCGGCGGCCGCGGCTACTGGTCGCAGCAGCAGGTCGCCGACGTCAGCGCGCTGCTGGCCGTGATCGCCAACCCGCTCGACGACCACGCCCTCTTCGGCGCCCTCGCCTCGCCCGCCTGCGGCGCCGCGCCGGACACGCTCTGGCTGCTGCGTGCGGCGGCGGGCAAGCGGCGCCACGTCTGGCCGGCGGTCGAACGGGCTGCGAGTTCCGTGGTTCCTTTGTCCGGATCTACAGGACAAAGGAACCACGAGCCGGAGAAAGAGGGGCTGGCAGAGCCAGAGCGGCTGCTGGACATTCCGAACGACGAGCGCGGGCCGCTGGCGAGCTTCGTCGCCCGGATCGGCTCGCTGCGCGAGCGCGCCTCGCGGCTCTCGCTGACGGCCCTGATCGAGGCGGCGGTGACCGAGACCGGCTACGACCTCGCGGTGCTCTCGCGGCCGGCCGGCGAGGCGCGCTTCGCCAACGTCCGCAAGATGGCCCGCCTGGCAAGCGAGTTCGAAGCCCGCGAGGGGCGGGACCTGCGCGGCTTCCTCGACTTCCTCGCAGCGCGCGCCGAAGGCGAAGCCGAGGCCCAGGCCGCGACCGCCGCCGAGGGCCACGACGGGGTGCGGATCATGACCGTCCATAACGCCAAGGGCCTCGAGTTCGGCGTCGTCGCCGTCCCCGACCTGGCCCGCAGCCTGCTCGCCGGCGGCCGGGCGCCACTGTTGGCCCTCGGCCGCGAGGAGCCGCCGCGCCTGGGCCTGCAGCTGCGCCGGCTCGGCGCTCCCTCGGTCAACCTCTACGAGTACGGCGCGCTCTGCGAGGAGGCCCGCGAGCGGGACGCCGAGGAGGGCCTGCGGCTGTTCCACGTCGCCGCCACCCGCGCCCGCCGGCACCTGATCCTCAGCGGCGTCGTCAAACCCGAGCCGGGCAGGGAAGCGCGGCCGAGCACACCGGTGATCGAGCGCCTGGTCGACGCCCTGGGCGTCCCGCGCGACGCCGACGCCGGCGTCCCGGTGGCGCCGCCGGCGCCACGCCCGGGGCTCGAGGCGCAGTTCGAGCCCTCGGAGATCGCCGTGCGAGCGAACCTGCCCTCGCCACAGCGCGCCGCTGAGCTGCGGGAGCTGCGCCGCGAGCCCGCCGCCAAGCGCAAGCTCGGCTCGGGCCCGCCGCCCCTGGTCGAGCGCCGACCGCCGATCGTGCCCAGCCGCCCGCTCTCCTACACCGCCATTTCCGCTTACAAGGAGTGCCCATACCGCTTCTACATGGAGCGGGTGCTGGGGCTGGCGCCGAGCGAGTCGCGACCAAAAACCGGGGGCGAGCCGTCCCAGCGCGAGGAACTGGCGGCTCGGGGAGCCGTCATCCACGCCCTGCTCGAGTGGAGCCAGGCAAACGAGTGGAGCCTGCCGAGCGAAGATCTCGCCCGGCGCCACGCCGAAGCAGCGGGCCTGACGCCGAAACCGCAAACGAAGCCGATAAACGACGCCGCTCGCGGTTTCGCCGAGGAGTTGCTCGATCCGGTGCGGCGCTGGATCGACTCGCCTTTGCGGGAGCGGATTGGTTCGGAAGCGAGCCGGGTTCGGGCCGAGGTGCCGTTGCTGCTTGGGATCGGCGACACGGTCCTGCGTGGGTCGATCGACCTGCTGGTCGAGCGCGAGGGCAAGGCTCCGTTGGTTGTCGATTACAAGACCGATCGCCTCGCTGGCGCCGCGCCGGCCGAGCGGGCTTCCCACTATGGGGTGCAGCGCTCTATCTATGCGCTGGCGGTCGCCGAGGCGCTGGATGCGCCTGAGGTGGAGGTCGCCTATGTGTTCCTCGAGCGGGCTGAGGAGCCGGCGGTGACGACGATGGGGCCGGATGAGATGGTCACCGCGCGGCGGGAGCTGGAGGAGACGATCGAGCGGATCGGCCGCGGCGAGTTCCCCGTTGCCCCGCCCGAGGAGCGCAGCTGGGACCTCTGCCGGGGCTGCCCGGCGCTGAAGGGCTTGTGCTCCGGCCCCGAGCCGGAGTCAGCCGACGTCTGAGGCGGTGTCGAGCTTCGCTGCCAGGTCGTCGAGCCGCAGCTCTTTGAGCCCCTCCCCGACCGCGTCCAGCTCCGCGGCGCAGTAACCGACCAGCTCCTTGCCCTCGGTGCAGAGCTCGAGCGTCTCGCGCAGGCCTGCCTGGCCGGAGTCCAGCCGGTCGATGATCTCCTCCAGCCGCTCGACCGCGGCCTCGTAGGAGTCAGGCCGCGTCGTCGGGCTCAGGTCTCGCTCGGACTCGTCCATCGCTGAAGCGAAGGCTAATGCGCTCCGCGGCGCCGGTCTCCGCCGCGCTCGTCAGCGGCTCGCCGCCCTCGCCCTCGACCAGCGCGTAGCCGCGCTCGAGCGTGCGCTCGGGCTCATGCGCGCGCAGGGCCACAGCGGCGCGGTGCAGGGCGTCCCGGCGTTTCTCCATGTCGGCGCCGATCGCCCGCCGCCGCGCCCGCTCCAACACCACGGTCCCGACCCGCCGCTGCGAGAGCGCCCGCTGGGCGAGGCCGCGTTCGGCGGCGGCGCGGACTTCGCGGATCTTGCGGTTGAGCTCGGCGCGCTGGCGCTGCAGCGCCCGGGCCGGGCCGCGCGCCAGGGCGCTGAGATGACGGGAGCGGGTGTCGATCGCCCCCTCCCCCGCCCGCCGCAGCGCGCCCGCGCAGCGCTCCAGGCTCTCGCGCGCCGCCAGGCAGTCCAGCGGCACCGCCGCCTCCGCTGCGTGGGTCGGGGTCGAACAGGCGACCGCAGCGACATCGTCGATCAGCGTGCTGTCGCGCTCGTGGCCGACGGCGCTGACCACCGGCACCCGCAGCATCGCCACGGTCCGGCAGAGCGTCTCGTCGCAGAAGGCCCAAAGGTCGGCGAGGCTGCCGCCGCCGCGGGTGACGACGATC
>DATFQO010000059.1:0-10340 GCA_035264245.1 Solirubrobacterales bacterium | reverse complement strand
GATCCGGTAGAGCAGCTGCATGATCCCGATCGAGGTGACCGGGTCGAGGTTTCCGCTCGGCTCGTCGGCCAGCAGCAGCGGCGGGTGGTTGACGAAGGCGCGGGCGACGGAGACGCGCTGCTGCTCGCCGCCGGAGAGCTGGTCAGGGTAGCTGTGGAGCTTGGTCGAGAGGCCGACCAAGCGCAGCGTCTGCGGCACCTGCTCGCGGATTTCGGCGCGGCTGGCGCCGATCACCTGCAGCGCGTAGGCGACGTTGTCGTAAACGGTTCGGTCGGGGAGGAGCTTGAAGTCCTGGAAGACGGTGCCGATGTTGCGGCGCAGCTGCGGGATCTTCTTCTCCGGCAGCCTGCCGATGTCCCGCCCGGCGATCTTGACCGAGCCTTCGGTGGCGGCGAGCTCGCGGATCAGCATCTTGATCAGCGTCGACTTGCCGCAGCCGGTCGGGCCGACGAGGAAGACGAACTCGCCCCGGCCGATCCCGAGGTTGACCCGGTCGAGGGCCATGTGGCCGCCCGGATAGACCTTGGTCACGTCGTTCAGCTCGATGATCGGCGCGCGCCGACCACGGGGGCGCTGCGGCTCGCTCGAGCCCTTGTCTTTCATTCTGCGTAGAGCCATCAGTCGGGTGCCTTCTGCAAGCACAGGGTGACTCCTGCGCTCCCTCGGCCCCGCAAGATCCCGCCCACGCAGGCGATCTTTCAGGGGCCTCAGGCGGCGAGCGCCTCCCGGGCCGGCAAAGGCTGCCCGAGGGGCTTCGCGTTGACCTCGATCACGGGCAAATCCACCGTTCGCCGCAACCGCGCCGGCAACCCCACCGCCAGCCAGCGCGAGATCGTCCTCGGCAGGGTCGAGACGACGATCTCGTCGAACTCGCGGGCGTGGAGCGCATCGCCGACCGCGGCGAAGGGATCCGGGTCGCCGACGATCACCTCCTCGAGCTCGAGGCCCGCCTGGCGGATCCGCGTGCCGGCCCGCTCGGCGCGGAGCGCCGCCTCCGACCAGCCGGCTTTCATGTCCGCGGCCCAGGCGAGCCCGTGCGGGACCGCCGGCACCAGCAGGGTGAGCTCGGTCCGCTCCTCGGCCGCCCGCCCACGCAGGGCGGCGATCAGGTCGGGTGAATCGGCGGTCCGGTTGGCGACCACCAGGATCTTCTGTGCCATGTCTCGCCTCCTAAGTCCTTTTCCGGGGGTACGGACAGAGACTGCCGCCGGTTCGGCAAAGGAAGCGAAAAGCCAGCTAAAAGGCTGATGAAGGGTCGGCGCTACCCGATCGCGACCATGCGCTCGATCGGGATCCTTGCCCGCTCGGCGATCGCGGCCGGGACGCTGACCTCGCCCGTCATCTCGCGCAGGCAGTCGCGCAGCTTCGGCAGGGTGATCATCTTCATGTATTTGCAGGTGGCCATCCGGTTGGCCTCGATCAGGTTCGCCCGCGGCGCCGCCTGCTGCAGCGGGTAGAGCATCCCGTTCTCGGTGGCGACGATGAACTCACCGTCGGGATGGGCTTCGACGTGCTTCTGCATCCCCGAGGTGGAGAGCATGTGGACGCCTTCGGGGTCGATGTCACCGGCGGCGACGTACTCCATCGCCTGGGTCGAGCAGCCGCACTCGGGGTGGATCAGGAACTCGGCGTTCGGGTGCTCGGAGCGGGTCCGGGCGATGTCGAGCGGCTTGATCCCGGCGTGGACGTGGCACTCGCCGTCCCAGATGTGGAAGCGGCCGCGGCGCTCGGGTTCTTCGACCAGCCCGGTCTCGCGCTCGACGAAGGCGCCGAGCCACATGTCTGGACCGAAGAGGATCTCCTGGTCGGGTCCATGGTCGGCCCAGATGTGGCGGACCACGTCGACCGCGTTGGAAGAGGTGACGCAGTAGTCGGTCTCGGCCTTGACCTCAGCCGAGGTATTGACGTACATGACGACGATCGCGCCCGGGTGCTCGGCCTTCCAGGCCCGCAGCTGGTCGGCGTCGATCGAGTCGGCGAGGGAGCAGCCGGCATCGAGGTCGGGGATCAGGACGGTCTTCTCGGGCGAGAGGATCGAGGCGGTCTCGGCCATGAAGTGAACGCCGCAGAAGGCGATCACCTCGGCGTCGGTCTCGGCCGCCTGGCGCGAGAGGCCGAGCGAGTCGCCGCGGTAGTTGGCGACGTCCTGGATCTCGGGCAGCTCGTAGTTGTGGGCGAGGATGACCGCGTTTCGCTCCCGCGCGAGCGCGCGGACCTCGTCGCTGATATCAGCGATCTGCTCCGGGCTCAGCTCCGGGGCGTTAGTCGGTTGGATAGTCGGGAGCTCCTGCATGAGCCCTTTCCTTTCCTGATGTTCGCCGGCGGGACGTGGTCCGGACCGGTCGAATGAACGTAGAGAAAGTCTAGTTGATCGCACCTTCCCTCTAGCCTTTTCTGGATGCCGGAGCTGCCCGAGGTCGAGATCGTCGCCCGCCGCCTCGACACGGCGCTGACGGGCGCGGAGGTTGAATCGGCGCTGGCGCCGGGGATGAACGTGATGAAGACCTTCGATCCGCCGCTGGAAGCGCTGGTCGGGCGGCAGGTGACGGCGGTGCGCCGGGTCGGGAAGATGCCCGTCGTCGAGTTCGGTGACCTGGCGCTGCTGATCCACCTGATGTCGGCCGGCCGGCTGCGCGTCTTCGACAAACGCGCCTCACTGAAAGACAAAGCCTCGCGAGTCCTGATCCGACTGGACGACGGCCGCGAGCTGCGGCTGCGCGAGTTCGGGACCAAGCAGCGGGCCTGGGCGAAGCTGCTGCCGGTCGACGCCGTCGCCGAAGACGAAATGGTCGCCAGCCTCGGCCCGGAAGCCTGGCCCCCTCCCCCGCTCGCCGAGCTCGCCGCGGCGATCGACAAGCCGCGCCACCTGCACCCGCTCCTGCGCCACCAGAAAGACATCGCCGGGATCGGCCGCTCCTGGGTAGACGAGATCCTCTGGGAGGCCCGCCTATCACCCTTCAAGAAAGGCTCCGAACTCAACCCCGAAGAGGTGGAGCGCCTTCACACAGCGCTCCACGTCCTCGGCGACGCAATCGATCACTACGAAGAGACGATCGGCCCAGAGGTCCCGGACAAAGTCCCGATGCCGCTACGAATCCACAAGCGCGAGGGAGAGCCCTGCCCCCGCTGCGGCACCACGATCGAGGCCGTCTTTTTCTCCGAGCACCAGACCAACTACTGCCCTCAGGAGCAGACCGGCGGCCGGGTATTGAAGGATCGTCGCCTCTCGAAACTCCTGAAATAGCAAGCGCGTCGAGAGAGCCGGGAGAGGGGGTTCGCCGGACCCTCCCCGCTGTTGTCCGCCGAACCCCCTCTCCCGGCTCTCCCCCACCGCCGCCTAAGAGAGTTCGAGGATCATTGAGAAATCGAGCGTGGCGGCAGAGTGCGTCAGGGCTCCGATCGAGATGAACTCGACTCCGGTCTCCGCGATCTCGCGGACGTTCTCCAGGGTCACGCCACCCGAAGCCTCCAGGGAGACGCCGTCGGGGCCGCCGGCGTTCTGGTCGCGCAGCGCCACTGCTTCGCGGAGTAGATCCGGGCTCATGTTGTCGAGCAATAGACGGTCGACGCCCATGCCGAGGGCGTAGGCGGTTTCGTCGAGGTTCCTGACCTCGACCTCGATTGCCTTCTGCGGCTGGGCGTTGCGGGCGGCGTAGACGGCTTTGGCGAGCCCGCCGGCGGCGGCGATGTGGTTCTCCTTGATCAGGATCGCGTCGTAGAGGCCCATCCGGTGGTTGATGCCGCCGGCAGCGGCGACCGCGGCCTTCTCCAGGTGGCGCAGCCCCGGCGTCGTCTTGCGGGTGTCGAGGATCGTGGTGCCGGTGCCGACCACGGCCTCGGCGTAGCGCGCGGTCAGCGTCGCCACGCCGGAGAGGTGGCCGAGGAAGTTGATCGCGGTCCGCTCGGCCGCCAGCAGCGCCCTGGCATCGCCGCTCGCGACCAGGACCTCGGCCGGGACGTCCTCGCGCCACTGCCCCTCGACGACGAGGTTGTCGACGTCCTCCACCCCGCACTGGCGCATCGCCTCGGCAACGACGGCGAGGCCATAGACGACGCCCGGCTGTTTCTGCACCATCCGCGCCCGCGCCCGCGCCTCCTCGGGGACCGTCGCCTCGGAGGTGATGTCGCCCTCGCCGACGTCCTCGGCGAGTGCCCGCCCGACCAGCTCCTCGATTTCCTCCGCCAGCTCGATCATCGCGGCAGCCTATTCCCCCGCCGAGTTCGCCCTTTGTCCGGCATAGCGCAACAAAAGGCGAACTCGGCGGGGAGGTTTCTCACATTTCGGCGGGCTGGCACGTTTAATCCCACGAGTGACCCCGCTGCCGCCGTTTCAAACCGTCCTCGACGAGCATTCCGCCGCCGTGATGGGAATCCTGCGCGGCGCGGTCGGCCGGGAGGGCGCCGAGGACTGCTTCCAGGAGACCTTCCTGGCGGCGCTCCGCGCCTATCCCAAGCTCCAGGACGCCAGCAACCTGCGCGGCTGGCTGCTGACGATCGCCCACCGCAAGGCCATCGACCACCACCGCGCCAGGGGCCGGCGGCCGATCCCGGTTGCCGAGATGCCGGAGGTTCCCGTCGAAAACGGGATGCCGGACCTCGACCAGGGGCTGTGGGCGGCGGTCGGCGCCCTGCCGCCGAAGCAGCGGGCCGCGGTGGCGCTGCGCTACGGCAGCGACCTGCCGCACGCCGAGATCGCTGCCGCCCTGGGTTGCTCGCCGGAGGCCGCGCGGCGCAGCCTGCACGAGGGCCTGAAACGACTGAGGAAGGAGCTGGGATGAAGACTACGATCGACCCCGGAACCATCGAGGGGTTCAAGGCGCGCGCGGCCGAGGAGGGCCTGCTCGACGTCGCCTACACGAGCGCCGACTCGCCCTTCGGGGCGCTGCTGCTGGCGAAGACCCGGCGCGGCCTGGTCCGCGTCGGCCTCCCCAACCAGGACAGCGACCAGCTGCTGGTCGACCTCGCCGAGCGGGTCTCCCCCCGCGTGCTCGAGGCGCCGAAGGAGCTGGAGGAGGTCCGCCGCGAGCTCGACCTCTACTTCGAGGGCAAGCTCGATCGCTTCGACCTGCCGCTCGACTGGCGCCTCAGCGGCGGCTTCCGCCAGCGGGTGCTGCGGGCGATCAACCGCATCCCCTACGGCCAGACCCGCAGCTACACCGAGATGGCCCGCCGGGCCGGCAACGAGCGCGCCGTCCGTGCCGCCGGCAGCGCCTGCGGCAGCAACCCGATCCCGCTCGTCGTCCCCTGCCACCGGGTGCTGCGAACGGGCGGCGCCCTCGGCGGCTACGGCGGCGGCCTGCCGATGAAGCAGGCGCTGCTGGAGCTCGAGGGCGTGCTGGGGGAATCGCCCGCCGCCTAAAGAGGAGTCGCTCTGGCTCCGATCAGGAGTGAGATGCGAAAGCTGCTTCTCCTCCTGGGGCTCGCCCTGCTCTCGCTTGGCGCTGTCGCCGTCCCGGCGCAGGCGCTGAACCTGCCGCTGCCACCGGTGCCGCTCGCCACTCCCGACGAGGAAGCCGACGAACCCGAAGCCGCGGACGAACCGGGGACGGACGAAGGCGAGGACCTCGAAAGCTCGGACGAGTGCACGATCGAAGACGAGGAAGACGTCGAGCTCTGCGCGGAAATCGCCGCCGCAGAACGCGAAGAAGCCGAAGCCGAAGAGTGCGTCCTCGAAGACGCGACCGCCAGAGTCTCCGCCAACCCCGGCAACGACACCGTCGCCCTCGCCGTCCACTATGAAGCCGCCGCGCCCGCCTCGATCGCGATCGACGCCCGCCTCCGCGGCAGCAAGGGCAGCGTCCACCTCGGCGCCGACCACGCCCGCTTCCGCCGCTCCGGCACCTTCCGCGACACCTTTCTCCTTGGCGAGAAGCGGATGGATCGCGTCCTCGCCGCCCGCGAGTTCGACGTCGAGCTGCAGGCGGTCAACACCCCGCGCTACTGCCGCCTGGACCTCAACGGAGCACTTCACCGAGCCATGCGCTCGCTTCGCGCAGGTGCGCCGGGTCGATCTGGTGACCGAGGTCCGACTCGCGGTAGGTGACGTCGAGCCCGCCGTTCTCGAGCAGCGCCTTGGCACGTTCGGCGAACTCGACGCCGATCACCGGATCGTTGCGCCCATGGCTGACGAAGGCACGGGTGTCGGTGCGGTCGGCCAGCGCCGGCTCCCAGCCCTCGACCGTCGGCACGAAGCCGCTGAAGGCGAGAATCCCGGCGACGCTGGGGCGGTCGGCGCCAAGCCCCATCGCGTAGCTCATCACCGCCCCCATCGAGAAGCCTCCGAGCACGGTCCGCTCCGGCCCGATGCCCGTCTCCTCCCAGAGCGCGTCGTGCAATTCGCCGAGGGCCTCGCGCGCCGCCGCAAAAGTCTCGGGGTCCGGGTGACCGACCCGCGGCACCAGGTACCAGTGGTAGCCGGGCGAGCCCGGCAGCTGCAGCGGCGCCCGCGGCGTCACCACCAGGAGCCGGCCCGCCGGGTTGAGGAGGTCGGCAAGGCCGAGCAGGTCGCGCTCGCTGGTCCCGCGCCCGTGATGGAGGACCAGCAGGCCCTCGGGGTCTCCGCTCGCCGCCCGTTCGAGATGGAAGAGCGGCGCCATTCGCCTAGCTGGCCGAGGCGGCGGCGGTCTTGTTCAGGTAGTCGCGGATGAACTCGTCGATGTCGCCGTCGAGGACCCGCTGCACGTCGCCCACCTCGTGCTCGGTGCGGTGGTCCTTGACCATCGTGTATGGGTGCAGCACGTAGCTGCGGATCTGCGATCCCCAGGCGACGTCTTTGACCTGGCCTCGCGCCCTGGCCAGCTCTTCGGAGCGTTTGCGCTCCTCCAGCTCGATCAGCTTCGAGCGCAGCAGTTGCATCGCCACCGCCTTGTTCTGCGTCTGCGAGCGCTCGTTCTGGCACTGGACGACGACCCCGGTAGGGATGTGGGTGATGCGGACGGCAGAGTCGGTCTTGTTGACGTGCTGGCCGCCGGCGCCGGAGGCGCGGTAGGTGTCGATCCGCAGGTCGTCGTCGGCGATCTCGACCTCGACGCCGTCCTCGACCACCGGGCCGACGTCGACCTGGGCAAAGCTGGTGTGGCGGCGGGCGGAGGAGTCGAAGGGAGAGATCCGCACCAGCCGGTGGACGCCGCGCTCGGCGGCGAAGAGCCCGTAGACGTTCTCGCCGCGGGCGATGAAGGTGCCCGACTTGAGCCCGGCCTCCTCCCCCGGCGAGGCCTCGACCATCTCCACCGCAAAGCCCCGCCGTTCGGCCCAGCGCAGGTACATCCGCAGCAGGATCTCGGCCCAGTCCTGGGAGTCGGTCCCACCGGCGCCGGCGTGGACGGTGACGACGGCGTCGCCGGCGTCGTACTCGCCGCTGAACAGGCGCGCCTCCTCGAGCTCGGCCAGCCGGCGCTCGACCGAGCCGAGCTGCGAGTCGAGCTCGGCAGCCATCTCCTCGTCTTCGGCCGCCATCTCGGCCAGGTCGCCGAGGTCGGCGACGTCGCTCTCCAGGCCGCGGAACATCTCCAGCCGCCGCTGGGCGCGGGCGTGGGCGGCGGAGGTGCGGGCGGCCGTGTCCTGGTCGTCCCAGAACCCCGGCTGGCCCATCTCCTCCTCTAGGCGAGCGGCTTCGGCCTCGAGCGCAGCGGGGTCAAAGGTAGTCCGAGAGCAGGGACAGCTGCTCGCGGACGGCGGCCAGGCGCGACGCTACGGGTTCGCTTTGCGCGGTGTCGGCCATGCGAACAGGTTATCGGCCGAGTCCGCTGCGGTAGGGAGGGACGGGTGTCCCCTGACCTCTCTGGGATTTTCGCCGCTAACTCACTGTCTCTCGCCGAGTGGTCAGTGCGAAAATCAGGACGCCGGTCGGTCAGGGGACACCCGTCCCTCCCAGCGACAGCATCTACAGATCGCTCTTCGCCGAGACCGCGAGAGACCTCGCATATCGACGTCCTATGCGGTTTCGTGATGGCCGTGAGACCGAGCGCGTTTGGAGGAGGGAGTCGGCACCCCTCCGCAGGAATGTTCGGCGACATGCAATCTGTCTCTTGCGCGGCGAAGCCGCGCTCCAAGTTCTCCCCGAAGCGAAGCGAGGGGAGGTCAATTCCGGAGGAGGGGTGCCGACTCCCTCCCCACCAACCCCGCACCTAGCCGTTGTCAGGAACCCGCGCCGTAATGATCCAGGTGGAGGCCGGAGCGTAGACGCCGTCGGGACCCTCGAAATCAGCGATCGCCGCACGAATCTTGGCGGCGATCTCGGGCCTTATCTCGTCCACCCGGTCTCCCCAGAGGCGGAGGATCTCCCCCGCCGGTCCCAGGGCCATGCCGAACTCGACCGCCTGGTCCAGGTTCGCGCCCACCTTCATCGGCAGGTCGCAGCGTCGCAGCGCGATCTCCTCGAAGCCGGCGATTTTCAGTTGTTCGCTCACCGTGTCGGCGTTGGCCATCGAGAACGGGCCGGGACCGCAGGTTGGTTCGTCGCTCTCCTCGGGGTGGTCGAGGTACTCGTCGACGATCTCCTCGGCACGTCGCACCCACTCGTTGTCGAGCTTGCGCCGCCAGACGACCGCGGTGAAGCGGCCCCCTGGCTTCAGCGCCGCGCGGACGTTGCGCAGGGCGGCGACGGGATTGGCGAAGAACATGATGCCCATCCGCGAGAAGGCGTAGTCGAACTCCTGGGGCAGCTCCAGCGTCTGCACGTCGGCGAGCCGAAACTCGACGTTGTCGAGGCCGGCGTCGTCGGCCTCCTGGCGAGCGGTCTCGATGAACGGGGCGGAGACGTCGACGCCGAGAACCGAGCCCTCGGGTTCGACCAGCTCCGCCAGCCGCTGCGTGGTGTCGCCGAATCCGCAGCCGATGTCGATCGCCCGCTGCCCCGCCCGCGGCGGATTCGCCCGCATCGCGATCTCGCCGTGAGCGCCGAGGCCCCCGGTGGTCAGGTCGCGGTACTCGAGGAAGATCTCGAAGAGCGGCCCGCTCCAGGCCTCGGTGGCTTCGGCGTTGTCGGGAGCGACTGAGCTCATCGGCCCATCCTAGGTGGCCGCCGGGCGGCTGGCTAGGGGCGGGCGAAGTGGCCGGCGCGGAGCGCCTCGTCGCGACTGTCGTAGGGGCGCCAGCCGCGGATCCTGTGGTCGCGCAAATCGAAGAACCAGGCCATCTCGTCGACCCCCGCGTGACTCTCGTCCTCTTCCCAGTGCCAGTGCCGCTTGATCAGGGCCACCGCCCGACCGCCGCCGCCCTCGGTCCCGTCCTCGTAGAGCTGCTCGAGCTCGATCGTCTGCTGCACTCCACCGGGAGCCCGCGTCGCCCAGACCCGAGCCGCCTCGACCCCCTTGCGCAGCCCGCGGCTGGCATGCAGCTCCACCTCGGGATCGAGCACGGCGACGAACGCGTCCAGGTCCCGCTCGTTGAACGCCCGGATGAACTCGCGAACGGGATCGGTCATCAAGCGCCCTCAGGCGCCGTGGCACTTCTTGTACTTCTTCCCCGAGCCGCACCAGCAGGGGTCGTTGCGGCCGAGTTTGTCGTGCTCGTCTTTGACCACGGTCTCGACCACCTCGCCGTTGCCGGGGGCCGCCGCGCCGGTCGCGGCGACGTCGGAGGGGTTCGCGCCGCTGGTGGCGACGACTTCCTGCAGGGCCGAGGGCTGGTTCTCGGCGGTGCCGCCCGAGTAGGCGAAGTTCGCCGCCTGCCCCTCGCCGTTGGTGGCGGCAGCCGCCCCCGCTCCGGGCTGGACTTCGATTTCGGCGCGGAAGACCAGTTTCGAGAACTCGTCCCAGATCGCGTGGAGCAGCTCTTCGAACATCGAGAAGCCCTCGTTTTTGTATGCGACCAGCGGGTCGATCTGGGCGAAGCCGCGCAGGTGGATGCCTTCGCGCAGATAGTCCATGTCGAAGAGGTGTTCGCGCCAGCGGTTGTCGATCACCTGCAGCAGAATCGAGCGCTCGAGGTAGCGCATCAACTCCTCGCCGAGCTGCTCCTCGCGCTCGTCGTAGGCGCTCATCGCGTCGTCATCGAGGGCTTCCTTCAGCTGCTCGCGATCGACGGTCTCCGGCGCCAGGCTGGCGACCTCGATCCCGACCGGCCAGATCTGCCGCAGCTGCGTCTCCAGCTCCTCCAGGTCCCAGTCGTCGAGGATGTCGCCGGCCGTGTACTCGTCGACGAGGCGCTCGATCACGCCCTCGAGTTCATCGCGGGCGTTCTCGGAGATGTCGCGGCCTTCGAGGATCTCGCGGCGGTATTTGTAGATCACCCGCCGCTGCTCGTTCATCACGTCGTCGTACTCGAGGACGCGTTTGCGGATCAGGAAGTTCTGCTCCTCGACCTTCTTCTGGGCGTTCTCGACGGTTTTCGTCAGCATC